>JAESQX010000158.1 GCA_016764875.1 Gammaproteobacteria bacterium | reverse complement strand
TCAATACCTAGTACACTAATTGTCATGTCGATCTCCATTCCCGGGTTAAAGGTTTTTAACTTGGGCGCTAGGCAACAAGAATGCAAACGCCTAGCAGGGGTGGGGATGGTTCATTACATTAGTACCGTTGATTGGTCATGTAACTATTGCTCAAACAATAATATAGGGAAACCAGGATGAATGAACTATCTGAAACAAATTTGCAACTCCGCTCCTTGGTAAAGAGCTCTGGCCAGCTTGAAATATCTGTGCAAGCAGTACTGACCCAGCCACCCAAGGCGGATGAAGTCGTGATTCGTATTCAAGCCTCACCTATTAATCCTTCGGACCTGGGAATCTTATTGGGGTCTCTGGAGATTGACAATTTCCGTCAATCCGATGTTGCAGGACAGCCACAGATAACCGCCGATATTTCTCCGTCGATTCTCGCGGCCTTGACTGGCCGACACGATCAGTCGATGCCCGTTGGTAACGAGGGAGCTGGTGAGGTGATTGCTGCAGGAGATTCTGAGGCTGCTCAGGCATTACTAGGCAAGACCGTTGCTGGTATGGGTGGCGGTATGTATTGTCAGTACCGGACCTTGAACGTTAGCCAATGCTTAGTACTGAACGAAGGCACTACGGCACGACAAGGGGCGGCCTGCTTTATCAATCCATTAACCTCATTGGGCATGGTGGAAACCATGAAAATCCAGGGGCAGGCAGCCTTAATTCATACTGCGGCGGCGTCCAACCTGGGTCAGATGCTGCAAAAAATTTGTCTGGCAGATGGTATCCCCCTGATTAACATAGTGCGTAAACCAGAACAGGGAAAAATCCTGCGTGAAATTGGCGCGACCTATGTTTGCAATTCAAGGGCTGATAGTTTTGCTTTCGATTTAAAAAAAGCGATTTCAGAAACGGGGGCTTATATAGCTTTTGACGCAACTGGAGGTGGTGAATTAGCTAACGATATACTGGTTGCTATGGAGGCAGCGGCCAGTGAGCATATGAAAACCTACAGTCGTTACGGGTCGAATCAACACAAGCAAGTCTATCTATATGGTGGTTTGCAGCGCTCGCCGACCATATTGAAGCGTAATTATGGCATGCAGTGGAGCGTTGGCGGTTGGCTACTGACCCCTTTCTTGCAACGTAGTGGTGCTGACCGTGTAGCTCAGTTACGCCAGCGGGTGCTGGATGAATTAACGACTACTTTTGCCAGCAATTACAACAGAGAAATATCACTTTCCGATATCTTATCGCTGGATACTCTGAAGGAGTATTCGCAGCAATCAACAGGGCATAAATTTTTGGTTAATCCGAGCCTGGGAAATTAGTGCCAAATTTGTGTGCTTACAATTAGCGCGCAGGTCAAGTAACCTGCCAAGTCCATCAGACGATTCAAAGAACCATTAAAAGCTAAAGAGGGCATCAACATGAAAAAGAACCTCACTGGAGTTTTAATCATTCTATCGTTGCTGGGATTTTCCTTAACAGTACAGGCCGCGAGCCTGGAAAACATAGGTACCTTCGACTTTCCAACCTCGGGCTCACCGGAGGCTCAAAAACATTTTCTGTTGGGTGTGGGTTATCTGCACAGTTTTGGTTGGAAGCAGGCCCGGGTTGAGTTTCAGAAAGCCCAGGAGATAGAACCTGATTTTGCCATGGCCTACTGGGGCGAGGTGTTTTCTTATAATCATCCCCTGAGAAGGCCTGAAACAGCGCCTGATGCTCCCATGAGGGTGTTGGAAAAACTAGGCGCCACTTCCGCAGAGCGCTTGGGGAAAGCGCCTACAGAGAGAGAAAAGGGCTTTCTCAGAGCCGCTGAGGCCTATGCCTTCGATGAGGGTGGGGTATCGGGCAAGCGAACTGCCTGGATGAATGCCATGAAGAAACACTACGAGGCATTCCCAGATGATCGTGAGGTAGCGGCGTTCTATGCGGTATCGATGATTAGCGGTGCCACCGCTGCTGGCGACCAGAGAAACCGTACCAACTATCTGGCAGGGTCTATTGCCCTGGAGCTATTTCGTGAGAATGAAAATCATCCAGGAGCCGCCCACTACATAATCCATGCTTTTGATGACCCGGAGCATGCGCCCATCTCCCTGGCCGCCGCCCTGAAGTATGCCACTATCGCTCCCGCCGTTGCCCATGCCCGCCATATGCCAACCCATATATTTATCCAGCATGGCATGTGGCGAGAAGTTGCCGATTACAATATCAATGCCTTCCAGGCCGGGGAAGATCTATGGCAACCTGGTGACAGCCCAGGTGACCAGAACCATTCGTCCGACTGGGGGGAGTACGGGCATCTGCAATTGGGAGATTATGCCTACGCCCGGGAGTGGATCGCCAAGGCGGAGAAAGTACTGGCGCTGAACCCAGATAGCAGACGCTCTATGAGTACGGTCAGAAACATGAAGGCGCGCTATGTGGTCGAGACTCAGCAGTGGCAGAAACGCGAAGTCACATCCGCTACTAACGCCGGAGAACTCCTCGCCATCGGTATGAGTGCCATAAATCTTGGTGATACAGTCTTAACGGAACAAGTCGTGGCAAAACTGGGAGAAATGGCGCAGGCAAACCCGGACAACAGCAACCTTAATATTATCTATCGGGAAGTGTCAGGGCTGGCGTTGTCCAGGCAAGGTAAGGCGCAGCAGGCCGAGACCTTGTTCGATGAAGCCATTGCACTTACTGATGCCCAACGGCCCCCCAACGGAGCGGCCAATCCCTTTAAACCAGCTCACGAACTCTACGGTGAAGTCATGTTGGCCCAGGGGAATGCCAAGAAGGCCAGGGAACTATTCAGTGAATCCCTGTTGCGAATGCCAAACCGACCCCGTTCTGTGCTGGGTCTGGCACGCAGCTACGCCCAGCTGGGCATGACTGAAGATGCCAGAGCCCAATACCAGAAATTAACCCATATCTGGGTTAACAAGGACCTGTCGGGCTATGAGGAAGCCATATCCTATTTATCCGACAGTGGAAAATAACTGTCTTTATAATTACTTTCTGACGATACAAAAGCGAATTCCTCCAGCTCTGGATTGTAAGCAGCTAACTATTCATGCAAGAATTGTAACCATCATCAGCAGACAAAAAACACTCTTATGGGACTGTTAGTCGCATTTTTCTTGGTCAGTATTATTTTCTCTTTCCTGTGCTCCATACTGGAAGCGGTACTGTTGAGTATTACTCCCTCTTTTGTAGGCGTTCAGGAGCAGCAGAATTCCCCTTTTGCCGGTGACCCCACACGATACAAAACCGACATTGATAGACCATTGTCGGCTATTCTTACGCTCAACACCACGGCCCATACCGTCGGTGCCATCGGTGTAGGATCACAGGCGGCGGTAATTTTTGGTGAAACCAATATTGAGATTCTGGGGCTATCGTTGGTTAGCTGGGAAGCACTAATGGCGGGCATCATGACGCTGGCGATTCTGGTTTTTTCAGAAGTCATCCCGAAAACTCTGGGAGCAAATAACTGGGAAGCACTGACGCCGTTTACGGTTCGAACACTGCGTATCATGATGTTTATCCTTGCTCCGTTTGTGCGGCTAAGCCAGTTAATTACCGGTAATTTGAAGAAAGACAAGGACAAACCAGTACTGAGCCGCAGCGACATTACAGTAATGGCCCAGCTTGGCAAGGAGAGTGGAGTGCTGGAAGAGAAGGAGCAGGTGATTATTCACAATCTGATGCGCTTTAGCCGGATACTTGTTAAAGCCATCATGACTCCCCGAATCGTTGTCATTGCCGCGAACGAATCAACTACAATCCGAGAATTCCACGAGCAACATGAAGAGTTGCCTTTCTCGCGGGTACCTGTATATCAAGACCATGCTGACAACATAACTGGATATATTCTTAAAGATGCGTTATTGCTCAAACTAATTGAAGGAAATGGCGACAAGCCTCTCAGTGAAATCAGACGTGATGTAATTGTTGCTCACGAGTCATTGCCGATCCCCGATCTGATGGACATGTTCATCCGAAAAAAGGAACAAATGGCACTTGTTGTCAATGAATTTGGTGGCATGGAAGGAATCGTTACCATGGAAGACATCATCGAAACGCTGCTCGGGTTGGAAATTGTCGATGAATCTGACAACGCAGAAGACATGCAGGCTCTAGCGAGAAAGAACTGGGAGAAACGGGCACGTCACATGGGGATTGTTCCTGAAACAACAGAAAAAGAAGAATAAAATAGCCTCTAAAAACGTCAAGTGCTCGTTCGATTTTCTCGTAATGATAACGCCGGGGAAACCCTTCGAAAGGCGCTGATTAGCTGGTTTCTTAATTCGAAAAAACCCTCATCAATTTGCTTCTATCTTTTTCTACAGTGTCGATGTAATTTCTTAATACCTGCGGAACGATTGTCGCTCAGTGAGTGTTAATGTGTCTGAGCATTTAGGCCATACGTTTGGATATATATGCAAGAAAAATTAGATTCTGCAATACGGTTATCTCTAAAGCCATACCTCATTTTGTTTTATATTGTCACGGTCTATCATGCATGGACTGGATATGTGGAGCATGATTCG
Organism: Gammaproteobacteria bacterium; assembly: GCA_016764875.1. GTDB lineage: Bacteria > Pseudomonadota > Gammaproteobacteria > Pseudomonadales > Pseudohongiellaceae > NORP240. Next base: position 104 of record JAESQX010000158.1, on the reverse strand, counting down.
TGGAAAATGGGTGACTGGCTTATAAACTACCAGGGAGGGTTTATAAGAAGAGGTCTCTTTGGTGAGATAGCGTTGATATTATCTTCCTATGCTGACATCAACAC
>JAESQX010000157.1 GCA_016764875.1 Gammaproteobacteria bacterium | reverse complement strand
GCCTTGAAAAATCAAGGCGTCCCTGTATATGGGCAACAAATCTCAATCAGCGGGTTAGTAACAGCTATGCCAACGACCCCTGTCGCAATGCCTGGTATAACCTGGATGGCCCGTGTACCCGATAGCGCTCTCCCACAGGCGAAATCTGTTATCGCTTCTCTACCGCTTCACCCGGTTACAAATCCAGGTGTATGGCATTTTGGTCCCAGGCCAGCCTCGAAAAAAATCTGGCAGTGGTACATTTGGGTAATCATAGTGTTCGTACTAGCAGGGATTCTCAGTAATGTCTGCGGTCTGTTTAGATGACACTCAAAAATCAAACTGCGTTGATCCAGTAATGCCTAATATCGAAATAATATTGTGAACGTCTCGTCTAACCAAGGCATGTTTATCAGACACCCAATCCAGACGTTCCTTTTGGAAATTGAGTTTATGCTGACCTACTTTTTTGTTTTTGTGTATTGGATGTTTGGATTAGTATTTAGTATTCCAATGTTCCTAACAGGAATAGTATCTAATCTATCATGGATAGTTAGACTAGAATATCCGACATTTTCTATTGACCTTTTCCCGAATGGGACTTTTGTATTTTGCCTTCTAACCGTCACAGGCGGGTTAGGACTTTATGGAGCCACAAATATTTTCAAGAGTGCAATTTCTGGGGGTGACGCGCGTCCGAAGACCAGACATGTGCTAGCCACCATCACTGGGATTATATTGGCAGTCACTATGTCTATAAATATATTATTTGGTATTCATAAGCCTAGTTTTGGTTCGGATGACGTGTTTTATTTGACTACTTTTTTGGCCCCTATTCTTTGTGTTTTACATTTATTCGTACTTATAAAGATGAAAGCGCGAAAAGAGATAAACAACGAAATTTAATTGGTACTAGTTGAAGCCTTAATTCCAGTTATGGCTATTACTGGAAATGGATAATTAAGGTTAATTCTAATATTTAGGAGTAACACCAAATAATCAGGAAGATAACTTTGCTTGTGCTGTCGATTGGGTGGTTGATCCCAGCATGGCTCGGGATGAGAGCCTTAGATAAGTGGGTCATATTAGAAGTGATTCCACGTCTAGTAGGGGGATCGCCTGTGAACTCATTTCCTTTCTACAGTTTTGCGAGTCAGATGTTTGCCTTTGCAAGTGTTTGGTTGAGTTTTGGCACCGTTGGATGGGCTGTTTATTTACTCTTTTTGAGAGGCCGTGCTGACTAGCTATGCTAATTTCAGTAATGCCTATCCCCCTGTGTCAGGATAGTTGTCGCGTCATCTGATTACCCTTAAATAGAAGACAGGGGGCGATTGGAATGGTAAATGAAACGTTACTCAGAGGAAAGAAAGCAGGCCATTATTAAAAAGATGATGCCTCCGGTGAACACCCCGATTTCCCAACTTATAGCCGAAACAGGCATTTCAGATTGTACTCTGTATACTTGGCGCAAAGCCGCCAGACACAGAGGGTTAGTGGTGCCAGGAGATGGAAGAAACGCAGAGGGTTGGTCGTCCGAAGATAAGTTTTCAGTAGTCGTTGAGAGCTCATCGTTGAACGAAGCAGAGCTGGCAGAGTATTGCCGCAAAAGAGGACTTTATGTCGATGAAGTCAAAAGCTGGAGGGAAAGCTGTCAGCAGGCCAATGCCAAAGCGGGCGTTCTGACAAAAAAAGAGAAGGCGGAAATCCGTCGGGATAAGCAGCAGATTCATACGCTTAAGAAAGAGTTAAGGCGCAAGGAAAAAGCGCTAGCCGAGACAGCGGCTTTACTGGTTCTAAGAAAAAAAGCCGATGCGATCTGGGGGGAAAGCGAGGGCGATTAATCAGCGCCCCAGATCGCAGTAAAGCCGTAGAGTTGATTGATGAAGCCGTGAGCAATGGTGCTCGAAAGTACAAAGCTTGTGAGGAATTAGGGATAAGTGTTCGCACTTATCAACGCTGGATCCAGGCCGGCAAAGTCAAGGCTGATGGACGAGCAGGCGCTAAGCGGCAGGCTCCCCATAATCAGTTATCCACTGAGGAAAAAGCAGCGGTTTTAAACCTCATTAATAGTGAGGATTATAAGGACTTGCCACCGAGTCAGATTGTTCCAGCGCTGGCTGATCAAGGTAAGTACATTGCCTCGGAATCAAGCTTTTATCGCATCATGCATGAACACAAGCAGCAACATCATCGGGGGCGTAGTAAGGCGCCCCAAAGGAGGCCTGTAAGCACCCATGAAGCCACCGGGCCTAATCAGGTGTGGTGCTGGGACATTACCTGGCTGCCGGGTTCTGTCAAAGGGTCGTATTACTACCTCTATCTGATTTTGGACATCTACAGCCGTAAAGTGGTTGGTTGGGAAGTGCATGAGAAAGAGTCCAGTGAGAATGCTTCAACGCTGGTCACGAAAGCCCATTTAAGTGAAAACGTCGGCGAGATGCCATTGGTACTACACTCCGATAATGGAAGCCCAATGAAGGGTTCGTCATTGCTTACGACGCTGTACAAATTGAATGTTGCCAGCTCATACAGCCGTCCGCGAGTGAGCAATGACAATGCCTATGCAGAATCAATCTTCCGGACGTGCAAGTATCGCCCTGATTACCCCAGCAAGGGCTTTGCGAGCATCACAGAAGCAAGGCAGTGGGTGTTACAGTTTGTGCATTGGTATAACTATAAGCACAAGCACAGTGGGATAAAGTTTATGTCTCCTGGGCAGCGCCATAGTGGCTTGGGTGATGAGATTATGACCCAAAGGGATGAGGTTTATGCCGCGACTAAAGCAAAACACCCTGAACGGTGGAGTGGAAATACTCGGAACTGGAAATTGCCGAATGTGGTCTTTCTAAATCCAGAAAAAGAGCAGGTAGAATTAACTAAAACTGGGTAGATGAACGCGACAACTGACTTGAAAATCGCCGTTATTCAGTAACTAAACCCTAGATTTGTCATGATTCTTTACACTTTCAGAATTGATGAATTTCAACCCATTGAATTGTATTAACATTATATTTGGAATGAACATTGCTTGTTAATTTGCTGTTACTGAATGCGCCGCCAAGGAAGTGGTGGTAAACCAATATACGCAAAACAGGTTAAGAGCGATGAGTTCATTGAATCTTCTTAGTGCAACATGGCATAGGCGGGCTATTTTCCTGGCCCTTATGCTGGCAGTCCTAGCACCAAGGCTGGCGAATGCAAATCCCATAAATGCCGTTAACCAGCTTGACGTGGAGTACACGGGAGGCTCTATTACATCCGGTCCCTTATCCTTTGGGCTTGGTGCGCTTCCTAACTCAGTCTCTGCAACGTTTCTGCTTGGTGCGGGAACCACTGGTCTTAATTCAGTGAGTTATAGCAAATCAGATGTAGTTTCAGCCAATGTAGCTTTTGGGGATGCCACCTGGAACCTGAGTTTATTAGACACCTTCCCTATGACCTCAATCTTAGGCAGTGGTGTTATCTCTTTGGACTATAGGTTTTTGGCGACCACCTCGCCAACCACCACGGGTAGCATTATTATGAACTTTCCATTGAGGATAATCGGGACGGATATCACCTCGGGCAAAGAGTTCGAATACGGATACACGACATCGACTCAGACGGTCTCCGCAGCACCGGTCCCTGGACCGTCGGTGTTGGCTCTTTTGGGATTGGGATTACTTGGACTTGGTTTCTCACGCAGACGGCAACTCAAAGCCCTAACTCTTTAAATCAAACCACCATAGTCACTCAGCTCTTGGCAGTCATTTCGATTGCCTTTTGCTATTCTGGATACCCCATCTTCCTGATTGCTCATTCCACTGGGGCCGTGGTGTCGTCATTGGTAAGTAACTTCTACTAGCTCAAAACACATAAAATTGGACGTTTCTCAGCCCCTTAGTTTGCCCCTGTAGGGTAGTTCCTCTTTTCAGTTTAAATGGCTTGGCGGTGCCAGGATGCGCCTATTTCAGTGCAAATGGTGGGTCACTTTTCGGTGCAATTTAACAATATCACGATTCTCACGCCAGCCATTGATGTTGGCTGCTGTCACCGTCGAGCGATTCAAGGCTCGTTATCACCGGCTTTATGAGCAACAAAAAACGGCTCCTAATCAGGGAACCGCTGTTTTGGGGATTACGTGACCCGTCAGCGGCGCTGGGCACCTGCCGGGTTGGGTGAGTTACAAACGGGCCTGCTTTTGTCTCTTATAACGAGTCAGCCCGAGACCGGCTAAGCCCATAAGAAGCATGGAGAAAATCGCCGGCTCAGGTACGCTAGCCCTGTTTCCCCATGCTTCAAAGCTACCGATGTAACTATGAGAGGAGCTGATTGTACCCACCCCGGACAGTGTATTTACTGTAACATTGAGGATGAAGAAATCTATGCTGCTGCCGAGCAGCCCCAAAGCCGTGTCAGGGCCACCACCAGAGCCTCCCGGAAATAAACTTGTTGAGCTGCTGTTGAGCGTGTGCGCCCCATTACGCAAAGTTTCAGTTATGTTGTCAGTCATTCTGGCGACTACGGAACTGAAATATGGCGAATTTCCTGGATTGATCTCAACCGAGCCAGTTTCTCCTAAATTCCAAACTTGTTCACAACCGATGAGTTGTGTGCAGTCAGACGCAGACGAAACGTATCCCAAGAGAAATATTACTCCGACTGGAGTCAGCGCGGCGTTACCAGTCCCGCCCCCTGTGGAGTTTACATCGATGGTATTCAGTAAGATGGGCGCGGCCATCGCCTGTAGGCTAAGGATTGAAAACAGCAAGAACAGTAAAGTGCTTCCGGCAAATCTCTTCATGGTCGTTTTCCCTGTGTGTTTGTCATAACCTATGACCGTTTTTTGTTATTAGCTGTTAATAATGCAAAAATCAAGCCAGTATTAAAAGTCCGCCAGATCAACGCGTTACGAAAACTCTATTATGAATATGTTAAAAAGCCTGACACATCCGCCAAGAAATCCCAAAAGGTGTAAGAAAAGCTGTCACTAAATCAGGCAGCTGTTGGCCGAGGCTGTGTGAAAACTCCGAATGCAAAAATAATATCTTTATGAGAGTGCTCTGTTTTATCTTTGGCAGCGCAATTTCAACGTACAATCATACTCTCGTGCGCGTTTTCACAAAATTGCAGACGCCCAAAATAGTTTTCACACAAGCTGGGCCGAGAGCTGCCGTTTAGTAACTCCAAGAAATAGAAAAAATTTAAAAATTAGAAGGCTGATTCAGTCAGGTGTCTTGATATATATGGCTGCCCCCTTTACCCATTCTCACAGAGGTAACACCCCCCCCATCTTCTTTGACATTTGTCGCAGAGATAGTGATTTCAAACCCAATTAGACATCCCACAACTGTTGATTTGCACCTAAATTTGATCCATTAACCGTACGTATTTGCATTGAATTTTGACCCATTGATAATGCTTGCAGGCGGCAATTCGTCTCTTGTTGGCCGGGTCAATTATAACTGCAAACCCGGGGTCAATTTTGAATGCAATTCAACAGCAAAAAGGGTCAATACCGGAAATAAGAACTGTAAGAAAACCGCCCTATTTCCGCAGTGAAAGATTACCGGAAATAGCGAAGGTTTGAATTGCGTTTAAAAGAGTCCCCTGTGAGTCCTTTAGTTTTCTGAGACACACTCGTTTTGGGTACATTTTCGTAACTTATTGCTTTTATTGAAAATAATGTGCGCCCCGGAGAGGATTCGAACCTCTGACCTGCCCCTTAGGAGGGGGCCGCGCTATCCAGCTGTGCCACCGGGGC
>JAESQX010000156.1 GCA_016764875.1 Gammaproteobacteria bacterium | reverse complement strand
GAGGCATTACAACGTGCTGGCTGAAGTAGTAAATAGCCTACCCGAATCAACCAGGGCCATCCCTTTAACCAGCCTGTTTCGCCCCCTGTTTGAAGCCGCACAATTACAAACATCCCTGGATAGAAATCCCATTGCCGAAAACCGCACCTTACTGCTTACTCTCGCCGCCTATATCAACCAGGATGATATGGCCCAATGGATAAGCCCCGAGCTTTCCGAGCAACTGCCGACCGCGAGGGTAATTGAAGTACGAGTGCAACAGCGACAGGATCTGGCGCAGCACATTGCGTCAAGTGCCGCTCTCGCCGCATCAGCAGGCGCAAACCTTGCCAGGATTATATCCAGCACCAAGGAAGTCTATGATGCACGTTACCGATCCGGATTCAGTTTCTCCGATATGACAGCAAATACGGCCGGCGTAGCCATCGGAACACTGACAACCGAATCCGTTGTCAGCGCTGAGATAATGCAACAACGTATGATTCAACTGAACGATGACACCGACTTTCTTCCCCCGGTCGCCAGCGGCCACGACGGCTTGTCAGAAACAGACTTCAGTGAGCGTTACCGCGACAGCAACAGTAGTGCGTACCAGGAAAAACTGGTACAAATCAAAACCTTTGTCAATGATCGCCCCCTGTTTAAGGGGCTCCGTATTAACTGACCGGGATCTTTAATTAGCGACATGAGCACATCGCAAATTCAAGGCAAGTTCCGAGCAATTTTATGAATGCTCTGGCCAGCAAACCCATAAGTACAGAAAAACAAATGTTCACGCTGTCGAATCAACTTCCATTATCAATATGTCTGTTGTATAAACCGCCATCGCACCATCCCTATCTGTGATGAACAACCATGACTAAAGAAGGCTTTACGACTACCAATATCCACTCGGACCGGAAAGACAAGCCGGAGCACGGTGTATTGCATAAACCAATTCACACCTCGGTTGCTTACAATTACGAGGACTCAAGGCATCTGGCCGAGGTTTTTCAGGGCAAACGATCCGGATACAATTACGGCCGGCAATTAAACCCAACCGTTACGGCGCTGCAGGAACGGGTGAATAAAATGGAACAGGGGCTGGCCACCGTAGCATTTGCTACCGGTATGGCTGCCATTGCCTCCTCTGTGTTTAGCCTGTTAAAAGCCGGTGACCATATAGTTTCCAGTACTTTTTTGTTTGGCAATACCAACAGCCTGTTTGGCTCATTCCAACGTCTGGGAATTGAAATAACCTTTGTGGACGCTACGGACGTTGCAAATGTTGAACACGCCCTACAGGACAATACTCGCCTTGTTTTCGTGGAAACCGTTGCCAATCCCGTGACCCAGATTACCGACCTTGAGCCCATTGGCGCATTGTGTAAAAAACACAAACTGATTTACTGCGTCGACAATACCATGACCACACCCTACCTTTTCGTACCTAAAACAATCGGTGCAAGCCTGGTAGTTAACTCACTAACCAAGTACATCGGCGGTCATGGCAATGCACTGGGGGGAAGCATTACCGATACAGGGCTCTATGACTGGTCCAGTTTCCCGAACATTTATGATACCTATAAAAAAGGTGATCCCCGCTTATGGGGCATCACCCAGATCAAGAAAAAAGGTCTGCGGGACTTTGGCGCTACGTTAGGGCCGGAGGCAGCCCATCATCTGGCAGTTGGGTCAGAGACCTTGCCTTTACGTATGGAGAAAGCCTGTAGCAATGCCCTGCAACTTGCACAATTCTGTAGTAATAGTTCCAAAATAAGCAAGGTATATTATCCCGGCCTGCCGTCGCACCCCCAGCATGAACGAGCAAAAAAAATGTTCAAGAATTTCGGTGCTATATTCAGCATAGATCTCAATGACGATGTAAATTGTTTCGACTTTCTTAACAGACTGAACTGTGTCGTCTGTTCCAGCAACCTCGGTGATGTAAGAACGCTTGCCATTCCAGTGGCGCATACTATCTATTACGAGATGGGTGCCGAACGGCGGGCATCTATGGGTATCGCCGATTCCATGATCCGATTTTCCATCGGTATCGAAGATACCGAGGATCTGCTGAATGACTTTCAACAGGCATTAACTTGACCACAGGTAGAATTTGATGATTTGCGTTGGTAGCGTTGGCGATATTGAAGAAGGCACTTCAAAAGGATTGGATGTTGAAGGCGCCTATTTATTTGCAGTCAAACGAGACGATATTGTTTACCTCTATCGTAACAGTTGCCCCCATCTTGGCACTCCGCTGGAGTGGGAAGAAGACCAGTTTCTGGATCCTGAAGGTTCTCTTATTCAATGCTCAACCCACGGTGCACTGTTTGATATCAAAACCGGCCATTGCCTGGCGGGGCCATGCAAAGGACAGCACTTGCAGGCTGTTCCCTTTCTTCTCGACAATGGCCTGCTAATGGTTGAGCCGGGACACCTGGGGCAGCGTGATATACACGGAGCCACTGATTAGTCTGAGGTTCCTTGGTTCAGATCGGGTAGTTGTACCGGAACACAATGATCCAGCTGAATGGAATGTGGTGACACGGTTGCCGCATAAGCCAGTAATTCCACCCCACGCTCCTCTGCTTCCCTTAATAATTTTCCGTAGTCTGGATCAATAGAGTCTGCCGGCTGCAATCGATCTACACCGCTGTGCTGAACGCAAAATAACAACACGGCACGTTTGCCAGCCGATTTCATTTCCATCAACTCCCGCAGATGTTTCTGGCCACGAGCGGTCACGGCATCGGGGAACAGGCCCAGCCCGTCTCCCATCCCCAGACTTACATTCTTAACTTCCACATAGCAATCAGGAACCCGGGGGTCAGATTCGCAAGACAATAAAAAATCGATTCGGCTGCGCTCCTCCCCATAGGGTACTTCCCTGCGTACTGTGGTGTATCCCCTTAATTCCGCAATCAACTCTACATCCAGCGCTTCATTGACCAGCCTATTGGCGCTGAGAGTATTGATCCCTACCAGGTGCCGCTGTAGAGATTCAACTAATTCCCAGGTGTGGGGATATTTTCTTTTCTGGTTATCAGAGGTTGAATACCATATCCGGCTGCCTGGAGTCTGGCAGTTTTTCATTGACCCCGTGTTGGGGCAATGCAGCGTAAAAACTTCCCCCTCTGAGGTTTCAACATCAGCAAGGAACCGCTTGTAGCGCTTAATTAAAATGGCTTCCTGAAGAGGGGGATTAAATTCCATTTAGAGCAGCGCGCAACCTCTGGCTAATCGCTCTACTCCCAGTGCAAGATTTTCCATGTCCGTAGTGTAGGCAAATCTGACAAATTGTCGGGCACGATAATCGCCAAAATCTGTCCCCGGGGTGATCGCCACGCCATATTGCTCCAACATTTTCCGACAAAATTCTTCGCTGTTATCGGAAAATTTTTCAATGCCTGCATAGATGTAGAAAGCACCTTCCGCCTCCACATCAATAGTAAAGCCAATATCAGATAGAGCGCCATGAAGAAAATCACGTCTGCGGCGGAAATCAGCTCGTCGCTGCTCGAGAATTTCCACTGTTCCCGCAGAGAAAGCCGCCAAAGCCGCATACTGGGAGATGGTGGAAGCGGCGATAAAAAGATTTTGGCACAGCATATCCACCTGGCTAATAAACTGCTCAGGCACTACAATCCAGCCCACTCTCCAACCTGTCATTCCATAATACTTGGAAAAACTGTTAACGACAAAGCCCTGCTCATTTAATTCCAGCAAACTAGGCAGATCATCAACGTAATGCAAGCCATGGTAAATCTCGTCCAGCAATAGGTGTAAATTATGTTTCCCCGCCCATTCATTAATTTCCCCGAGCTGTTGACGGCTGATAATTGTCCCGGTGGGGTTGGCTGGTGAGGCAAGCCATAGACCACACGTATTATCTCGCACATATTCATTCAACAAAGCTATGGTTGGCTGATAATTACTTTCAGGGCCGACGGGAATCAATTGCGGCTGAGCTCCCATCAATCGTATGTAGTTACGGTTGCAAGGATAAGCAGGGTCAGTCATTAGCACTCCGGCTCCCTGGTCCACTAACAGATTCGCCAACAGGTTAAGTCCCCCACTGGCACCCGGGGTAATAAATATTCTCTGAGGGTCGATGGACACATGATACCTGTCCGCATAAAGCCTACTGATTGCCTCTCGTAACTCAGGAAGTCCAGCCGCCGTGGAGTAATGGGTATAACCCTTTTTCAGTGCAACCTGGGCGGCGTTGACAATGGGTTGGGCTGTAGAAAAATCGGGCTCCCCTACTTCCATATGGACAATCTTTTTACCTTCTGCTTCCAGTTGCCTGGCTCGCTGTAAAACCTTCATCACCCTGAAAGGACTAATGTTTTCTACTCTATGGGCTGTTTTCAGCTGACTATCTTTCATCGGGCTGTCATCGGGATTCAGTTCCACTTCCTGGTTAACCTGGGAATCCCCGGCAATTTTGCAAATCAAGCTGTGGTGGATACCCAGCTATTTGCTGCCATAAAGAGGGTATTATAATAACGAATGCGGTTTTGTCAGTTAATTGAACAGCTGATTTCAAGTATATCCGAGTCCTGGTAATGGGAAGTCTATTTTGATGAGTTTTTATGGCATCCACGTCAAGAATCTGGTAGCTTACCCAGCTTTCTGAAAATCACCTGATTTGGGACCGATAAAGTTCGGAATGAAATCAACAAATTTTCGGTCAAGGTAACACTGCCAACCCCTTTGATTATTCGAACCAGAGGGATATGTATAAGTCAGCTATAAACCCTAGCGGGTAACGAGGCATAGCAAAACATGGCAAAAGCTCAACCAGTTGAATCACATCCGGTTTTAAAAAACTTCGTCCCGTACAAAATAAAACGTGGCGAAGCTTATATGAATGAAAACCAGCGCGAGCACTTTAAACAAATTCTGCAGGATTGGCGCGAACAATTGATGCAGGAAGTCGACCGTACCGTACACCATTTACAGGATGATGCGGCTAATTATCCTGACCCGGCTGACCGGGCAACCCAGGAAGAAGAATTCAGTCTGGAGTTGCGGACCCGAGACCGAGAGCGCAAGCTCATCAAAAAAATCGACAATACCGTAGAGGCCATTGCCCTAGACGATTATGGTTATTGTGAATCCTGCAGCATTGAGATTGGCATTCGCAGACTGGAAGCAAGGCCTACCGCAGACAAGTGTATTGATTGCAAAACTCTGGATGAAATGAAGGAAAAACAGCTGCGCAGCTGATTCAAAATTCACCGTCAGGATAGAAGGCGAACCCCCGCCGCCCTGAGCCACACTCCTTACCAGATTAACCGGAGATCCACTGCCATCGAGTAAAATGAGTGAATCCAGCACCTACATAGGTCGCTTCGCTCCATCACCCAGCGGCCCCTTGCACTTCGGCTCCCTGGTAAGTGCTGTTGCAAGCTTCCTTGACGCCAAAGCTAATCAAGGTACCTGGCTAATTCGAATGGAGGATCTGGACCCGGCCAGGGAACCACCAGGTGTCGCTGCTCAGATACTGACACAACTCGATGATTTCGGCATGGAATCAGACCGACCTGTTCTGTACCAGAGTTCAAGGCTTGAAGCCTATGAAGAGGCGCTGTTAAAGCTCAAACTAGATAACCTGATATTCCCCTGCGATTGTTCACGAGCACAAGTCAAAGCTATGGGTTCGATTTATGATGGGGCCTGTCGCTCTCGTCCCCTCGTTCCGGAAAGCGATTATGCTATTCGCATTAAAACAAACGAGGACCTGATAGAGTTCAATGACCGGATTCAGGGGCCAGGTGCTCAAAACCTGCGAAAGGATATTGGCGACTTCGTAGTCAAACGCAAGGATGGCCTTATCGCCTATCAACTTGCTGTTGTTGTCGATGATGATTATCAAAAGATAACCCACGTTGTCCGGGGGTTTGATTTGCTGGACTCGACTCCTAGACAAATTTACCTGCAGCAGAGGCTGGGGCTTTCGACTCCTGCCTATGCCCATGTGCCCATTGCCATTAATCAGCTGGGGCAAAAACTCAGCAAGCAACACTTTGCCGACCCAATCGATGTTCGGGATCGGTTCAGCCTGCTACACTCAAGCTTGAAATTCCTGGGCATGACACCTCCCGCCACCCATGCCAGAGAAAGTGTAAGGCAGCAACTTCAATGGGGAATCCAGCACTGGGATATACATAACGTACCCAAGTTAGCTAATATCTCCCCGCATACTATTGCCACGTAGGTCGCAACTGTGTTTATACCCCGTTCACTTCTTCTTCCTCTGATCGCTTTCGCCGTACTGTCATTATTGAGCCCAGCTCTTTTGAATCAACCATCAGTTACTCTGTTCAGCCTTTTTATCATTGGTTTTCTGCTGGTGGTACTTATCACCTGGGTATTAAAGAAAAAACTTCCGACATCTTGCACAACCAAAGACAATCAAATAGTTCAGCATGATTTGTCTGAAATAACTTCCGAGCTTGAGCATGTCCGTCGTTATCATCGCCAGATATTGTTAGACCTGCCCCTGGGCGTTTGCGCAATTAACGATAGTGATGAGATTACTATGTGGAACCAGGCCCTGGAAGAAATTACGGGAATCAGTAATGTTGACGTATCAGACAAGAAGTTGACCGAGCTCAATGAACCCTGGTTGTCTCTGTTACATAATTTTCGTGCCAGTGGTTACGCTCACCTGTATAAACAAAGTTTTGAACTGGCGGGCAAAAAGCGCACAGTTAATCTACACAAATCGGTTATCGAAGAATCAACGGATAGCGATCTTAGTCACGGCGGCACCTTAATACTTCTGGCAGATATTACGGAAACCGAGATACTGGAGGCAGGTTTAAGTCACAGCGAGCGATTGGCTTCGATTGGCCGACTTGCGGCCGGAGTAGCACATGAAATCGGCAACCCCATAACAGCCATTGCCTGTCTTGCTCAAAATATCAGAGACGAATACAAAGATGAAGAATTGCGTACCATGGCAGAACAGATCATTGAGCAAACTAATCGAATCTCACGCATCGTGCAATCACTTGTCAACTTCGCGCACGCAGGCACACAAAAGCCCAATGCGGATTCAGAAGTTATTACGATCATAGACTGCATCAATGAAGCCATTACACTTGTATCACTGGATAAGAAGGGCAAATCCATAAACTATGAGATACAGTGTGCCCCGGAATTTAAAATAATGGGTGATTCACAGCGAATGTTACAAGTTATGTTGAACCTCATAAATAATGCACGTGACGCCAGCCAGCCTGGGAGTACTATCACCCTGCGTTGTGAATCCCGGGATGATGCGATTCAGATAACCGTCGAAGACGGGGGAATTGGCATCCCTCCCGCTATCAGAGACCGTGTTTTTGACCCTTTTTTCACCACCAAAGAGGCTGGAGACGGCACCGGACTAGGCCTATCGCTGGTATTTAGCATAGTGGAAGATTTGCACGGTAATATTGATATAATAAGCCCGATTAAGTCCAAACCGAATAGAGGAACCCGGGTAATTTTAAGTTTCCCCCATAATCGAATGAACCCTTTATCAACCCAGGCAGCCGCAGGATTCGACCCTGACAAGCCTGCTTCAACCTTTCAGATATCTGACTAACTGGCCACTTCGTAACTATGAATCAGATATTAGTAGTGGAAGACGAACCCATCATCAGAACCGCACTGAGGCGCCTGCTTGAGCGCCACGACTATAAGGTAAGTGAGGCGGAAACAGTGAAAGAATCCCTTGAGCGGTTCGACATGGATGATTTCGACGTAATCATTAGCGATTTGCGGCTGCCGGGAGCTCCTGGTACAGATCTTATCAAGGCAACTAAAACACCTGTACTGATCATGACCAGCTATTCCAGTCTCCGTTCTGCGGTAGATTCCATGAAGATGGGGGCCGTGGATTATATTGCCAAACCGTTTGAGCATAATGAGATAATCGAGTCTATTACACGCATACTACGTGATCGAAAAATCAAGGTTGCACCAGCACCGATTCCCGAAGAATCCAGCGAGCTACTGATACCTGGCATGATAGGTAAATGCTCAGCTATGCTTGAACTATTCAGACGTATTCGAAAAGTCGCCGTGACTGATTCAACGGTTCTCATCAACGGGGAGTCAGGAACCGGCAAAGAACTGGTGGCCCAGGCGATTCATAAATTAAGCGGCCGTCAGGCCTCGGATATGATTTCTGTAAACTGTGCCGCGATTCCGGAAAATCTCATCGAGTCTGAACTTTTTGGTCATGAAAAAGGCGCTTTTACCGGGGCCACCTCCACCCGCACAGGCCTGATTGAAGCGGCCAATGGCAGCACTTTATTCCTTGATGAAATAGGAGAGCTGCCTCTTGAAGCCCAGGCGCGATTGTTGCGGGTCCTACAGGAAAATGAAATTCGCAAGGTGGGCTCGGTACAGTCCCTGAAAGTAGATGTGCGCCTGGTGGTGGCGACTCACCGTGACCTGAAGCAACTTATTGCGGATGGAGAGTTTCGCGAAGACCTTTACTATCGAATTAACGTAATGGCCTTGGTGATTCCTCCGTTACGGGAGAGAGACGAGGATATTCACGAACTGGCCGAGGTTATTCTGGAGCGCACCTGTGCCCGTTTAAAATCCCCCATGCTGTATTTCAATCAGGAAGCCACTGATGTCATTCAGGACTATCCCTGGCCTGGAAATGTCAGGGAGCTGGAAAATGCCATCGAGCGTGCCGTGGTACTGGCCGAATCTGAGGAAATCACTACAGACTTATTGGCTATTGAACCCGATGATGACAATCAATCAAAAATTGATAAAAACGAATTGGTCAGCATCCAGCCGGAAAATGATACTAATGAAGACTTATCCCTTGAAGATTATTTTCAACGTTTTGTTCTGGAACATCAGGAATTAATGAATGAAACCCAGTTAGCCCGAAAACTGGGGATAAGTCGCAAATGCCTATGGGAGCGCCGTCAACGTTTCGGTCTTCCACGGAAGAAAAAACAAGCCAATTGATGCCTCCTGCCAGCCACTCAACCCGGTAGAGGTTACGGAACTGCTTTTTTACAACCCCCCGAAACAGGCCTGAAATGTGTTACCGCTACCCTTCTACACACTTTTTTAGAGACATTTAGTAACAAATACCCCTTGCAACTTAAATTTAAAGTTGCCGATTAATTTCAACCCCTTGTTTATTCAGCTTATTTTGAAATTGGCATAGAACCTGCACTATGTCTTAGCTGATAATAATAAAAAACAACAACAATAATCTCCAAATAATAATAAAAATCGCATTGCTCAGTTGTTTAACTAAGGTTAGTGCATCAATAAAACAAAAGTTTGGATTTTCAGCATTTTGAAGTAATACGCTTGTTGCTTCCCTGGAAATACCGAATTAATGATTAGTGAGCCCACTTTTGTGGCTCCTGAATTAGAATAAAAATAAGTTAATAAAAATAATAATTTTTAGTTACCTTCCATAGGGGGTGGAAATCACCCCCTTGATATTTCCTTTTCCTGACCCAGGTTTTTCATATATCGTTTACCGGCGCCTCGGGTCTGTGACCTGCTATTTTCATTCCATCTGTGTATCATGCTGAGCTTGAAATCAACCTGAAAACCACAAGCTGATTACCTATCGATTTTCGCGAATGTTGAAAAAACCAAAACAGACACAGAAAAGGGATTCTCTCTCAACCGGAAGTCCCGCACCCGGCGAAGTCCATAGTCAAATCTCTGACGACCCGCTTCTGGCAGAACTGGACCTGACACAGATCAGCGTTATCCCGCGCTCGCAGCATTGTATCTCACGAAAGGCCATCTCCAGCGCTGCCCTCAAAGTTCTGTACAAGCTTGATGCCGAGGGTTATCAAGCATTCCTGGTGGGAGGAAGTATCAGAGACCTGCTGATGGGCAACACACCAAAGGATTTTGATGTTGCAACCAACGCAACCCCTGAACAGTTGAAACAACTATTTGGCAACGCGAGAATTATAGGAAGACGCTTCAAAATTGTTCATATTCGTTTTGGCCGGGAAGTAATTGAAGCCACAACCTTTCGCGCCCACCATAAACCCACTGTTCAGTTCAGTGAACAGGATGAACACCGGCAGCTGAAGCATCTGGATTCAGCACACTCCACCTCCGGCATGATATTAAGAGACAATGTCTACGGAAATCTGAATGAAGATGCTGTTCGTCGTGACTTCACGGTTAACGCCCTGTATTACACCATCAGACAATTCCGCATTCTTGATTTTAGTTCCGGTATTGATGATATAAACCACAAGCTGATTCGTATGATTGGTGACCCGGCTACCCGTTACAAGGAAGACCCGGTTCGAATTCTTAGAGCAATACGCTTTTCGGCCAAGCTGGGGTTTGAAATTGAAGAGCACACCCGCAAGCCAATCGACCAACTTGCGCCAATGCTGAAATCAATTGCACCGGCAAGGCTTTTCGACGAAACATTAAAACTTCTCAGCAGTGGTTATGGCATCAAGACTTTTCAACTTCTGCAAGAATTTGAGGTCGGCCGCTACCTGTTCCCGGCAACCTTCAAATGTTTGAAATCCAGCGACTGTCCCGAAACTCGGTTATTGACCCTGGCGTTGCGTAATACAGATTCCAGGCTGGCTGAAGGCAAATCGGTTACGCCAGCTTTTTTGTTTGCCGCACTGTTATGGCCGGTACTTAACGACGAACTGAAACGAAGTTATGATGATAACAACTATAATATGCAGGAGATGCAAATTGTTGCTAACCGCATCATCAGTGCTCAAATACTCCATACAGCTATCCCCAAACGATTCAGCACCACCATCAGGGAAATCTGGGAACTGCAACAACGACTACAAAGGCGTAACAAACGCAGTATTTTGAGCGCATTTCAACATCCACGCTTCAGAGCAGCTTATGATTTTTTACTGCTCCGGGAAGAGTCCGGTGAGGAACTGGATGGCCTTGGTATATGGTGGACCAAGTTCCAGGTCGGTGATTCAATTCATCAAACTGAAATGATCAATGCATTAAATCGGACAAGAAGGCCACGCAGAAACAGACATAAACCAGCAGGTGTTGACAGGTGACAATCGGCGCCGGTAACGACAAGAAAGCTCCTCACTATATTGCCATTGAAGGCCCGATTGGTGTTGGCAAAACGAGTTTGACCAGACGCTTGGCAGAGACCTTTAACTACGAGTTGCTGCTGGAAAAAAGTGATGACAACCCTTTTCTGGACCGCTTCTATAAAGACAAACGACAACATGCTCTGGCGACTCAATTGTATTTCCTTTTGCAAAGAGCACAGCAGTTACAGGAGATTCGACAGAACGATCTGTTTCAACCAGTTCGAGTGGCCGATTTTTTAATGGAGAAGGATCAACTATTCGCTCGTCAGACCCTTGACCCTGACGAATTTGATCTTTACCTGAACGTGTATAACCGTTTGACTCTTGATGCCCCACTACCGGATCTGGTGATCTATCTGCAGGCACCTACCGAGATTTTGCTCGATCGAATTCAAAATCGCGGCATTGAAGCGGAACAACATATTGAGCGCAGCTATCTCGACCTGTTAAATCAGGCCTATACCGAGTTTTTCCACTATTTTGATCGAACTTCCCTGCTAATCGTAAACAGCTCTGAGATCGACCTTGTAAGTAACGATAGTGACTATCAGCAACTGGTGGATTATATTCTCACTATGCCCAGTGGAACCAATTACTTCAATCCCAGAGCGACGCTTTTATAAAAGCTTGCGTGGGTTGATAAATAAAGGAATTTCCTGTGAGCCAACATTTATCTGGCAAAAATACCACTCTCAAAACTCTTATTGAAATCCGCGAAAGAGGTGAGAAGTTTGCTTGCTTAACCGCTTACGATGCCTGTTTTGCCTCGATACTCAGCGACGCAGGTGTTGACGCTATTTTAGTGGGTGACTCACTGGGTATGGTGCTACAGGGCCACGACAGTACGCTGCCCGTCACCATGGAAGACATGATGTATCACATGAGTTGCGTGAAACGAGGAAACCGAGGCGCATTTCTTATGGCTGATTTACCCTTCATGAGCTATGCCTCCGAAGCCCAGACGCTGGAAAATGCCGCCGCCTTGATGCGAGCGGGAGCACAAATGGTTAAACTCGAAGGAGGGGCGTGGATTGCAAATACAACTCGCTCACTGGCAGAAAGGGGAATTCCGGTTTGTGCGCATATGGGGTTGACTCCGCAGTCAATTAACCGCATTGGCGGCTATCATGTCCAGGGTCGGGACACGCAACAGGCTCAAAAAATAATAGATGAAGCCCGGGTTTTACAAGATGCTGGTGCCAGCATTCTATTACTGGAATGCGTTCCGACATCGCTGGCAAAAACCATTACCGACTCTCTACAAATTCCGGTAATTGGAATCGGTGCCGGCCCTGATACTACAGCGCAAATAATGGTTTTGCACGATGTGCTGGGAATCTCT
>JAESQX010000155.1 GCA_016764875.1 Gammaproteobacteria bacterium | reverse complement strand
CAATGCTGGCCTTGCCATCCAGTGTTCGCAATATGTTCAAGAGAAACAAAGGAAAGCCCATCGACAACCTCATCGGCCAAACAACGGCTACTGCCAGTTAAATCAGTGCTCCAAGGGCACATTCAGCGGCTTATATTAATCCCAACTGAAACATTGCTATCGATAGGTTTTGTTGGCAATTTTTGCTTCCACCAGCAAAAGAATCATTACCAGGCACAGAATCCACCACCAGACTCGCTGGGGCTGTTCAAGCTCGGCAACCATCTGCGCTGTCCTTACTTCTCTGGATTGAATCGGGCTTGTTTCGGGGTTAATTATCAGATCGCTGATAGCCGCCGGAGAGGTTTTCAGAAGATTGGATTCTTCCGGTAATATATTAACCGCAAAGACCTGGGTAGAGTTGCTGCTTATCGCCTCAACAAAACCCGGGGAATCAGCTCGCAGTGACTCGCTATTCAAAGATAGCGACGACACACCGCCATCAGCTGCCCTGATTTCGAATTGATCATCACCTTCTGCGTCAGCGAGCTCGATTATATCTCCAATGTCATAGGCTCTTTGTTTTGTATCCTGCTGTACCAGGTGCCTCAATGTCTCGTGTACGAAAGGCAAAAACATACCCTGCAATGCCAGGTTATTCCATTCCAGATCCATGGTGGAAGCAAACAGAATTACTTTCCCATCCCCGATCTCACGCTCAACCAGCGCAGGAAGAGTGTTGTCAAATTGCATCAATACGTCGGCATCCTCTGCCGGTATCATGCGCCAGTGCCGTTGAAACCTGGCCGTCCATTGGCTAGTAAGTGGCCTTAAAATCGGATGACGACGATCGTAATCAGCGATGACCTGATAATCATCCAGAAATGGTTCGGTTGAACCCTCCAGGGTTGCCGGCAAAATATCACCAAGCTGCTGGTTAAACTGCTGCGGATCAACCCGGTCACCGGGGGCAATTAATAAACTGCCACCGTTAATGACGTACTCATTCAGTGCTGCCGCCTGTGAGGAACTGAGATCGCCCACATTTAACAAAACTGCCACATCATGCTGCCGCAAAAGACCCGAGACCAGCTGGGAAGGCTCAATAGCATCCAATTCAAAGGGGGAGACGTCAGTGCTGCTGACTGCCAGAGAGAACCAGTGGCCTTCATCGTCATACCAGTTATCTGATGCTTCACCGTTCACCAGTAAGACCCGAATCTTCGGGTTAACGTCTACGGTAAAATAAAAATCATTATCAACCCTGAAATTGTCGCCATTTACCGTTACCTGCCCTCTGTGAGCGCCGGAACCATCAAAGTTGGCGCTCAGGTTAACCACTGCCTCGGAGGTTTCAGATAAATCTACCCGCTGACGATCCACCAGGGCGCCATCAATAGTCAGGGTTACCTCGGCTTCACTGATGTGGACCGAACCGGTGCTGCGAACCCTTGCAAGAATAGTCTGTTCCTCGTCACCTTCAAGCAACTGCTGCGGAGACCGTACTTCTGTTAACACCAGATTACTGCTTTCTTCATCCGCGACATCGATACCCCTAAAAGCAACTCCCGGCGCCAGTTTCCAGTCAGCATCTGTCTCATCCAGAGCGATGTCCTGAAAATCTGAAATCAGATAGACAGCCCTGTTATCAAAACGCGAAGTGCTCAGCAGCTGGTCAGCGAGTCGCAAATTCGGCATAAAGCTTGTTCCACCAAAACCAGGCTGAGCCAGGTTCTCTACTGACACCCTTACACTGTCAATGTCTGTGGTGAGTTCCTGTACCGATTCGACAGCATTGGAAAATAATACCAGGGCTACTTCATCCCCGGGATCCAGGTCATTCAGAATATCGATTGCTGCTTCCCTGGCGTTTATGAAACGCTCGCCGTAATGCATGCTCAACGAATTATCCAGCAACAACACTACCGAAGCGGGGTCAGCATCCAGCAATCTTGCCATTGACTGATTGATCAAAGGCCGGGCAAAAGCAAATACCAATAACGCAATAAGTGATGCCCGTAACAGCAGTAACAGCCATTGTTGAATCTGTTGAAACAACACCAGCTTTTTGGAAGTTTTCTTCAAAAACCGAATGGTGCTGAACATCACCTTCGGCGGCTTTTCTTTACGAATTAAATGGATACCGATAGGAATCAGTGCCGCAATTAATCCAAACAGGAATACAGGTGATAATAATACCATCTAAAAACTCTTGGCCCGTTTAGCCATATAGGCAGACAGGGCTTCATCAAGCGGATCATTCGTATTGATCAGACAATAATCAACACCGCTACGCTGACATTGTTTGCGGCACGTTTCCAGAAACTCATTGAGATTGTCTAAATAAGCTTCCCTAATGGCGGTCGGAGAAGTGATATAGGATTCGTTGTTTTCCATGTCGACAAATTCCGATGCTTCGCTGAAGGGAAAAGTTAACTCGGCATTGTCCATAATCTGAAAAGTTATCACGTCATTACCCATGCTGCGCAAATTCTGCAAGGACCTGATAACCCGTGATTCATCATCCAGCATATCGGTAATTAAGATCACCAGGCTTTTCTTGTTCAGGTGAGAGGCCAGGTCAGACAGGGGTTTTACCACGTCTGTCTTATTGCCTGATTCAATATTGGCTAACACTCTCAAAATTCGGATCAAATGGGGCTGACGGCATTTAGCTGGAATAAAATCGCGAACCTTGTCGTCAAAAGTAATCAGCCCTACGGCATCGCGCTGTCGATTTATGAAATAAGCCAGTGCTGAAGCCAGTGTACGCGCATAGTCCAGTTTACTGATACCTCCGGAGCTATAGTCCATGGAGGCACTGGTATCCAGCAAGATAAAACATCGGACATTTGTTTCGTCTTCATATTGTTTGATATAAAATTTTTCACTGCGTGCGTACAGTTTCCAATCCACGTGCCGCATGTCGTCGCCAGGGTAATAATTGCGATAGTCGTTAAACTCGACACTGAATCCTCGATGGGGACTCTTATGCAAACCAGACAGGAAACCTTCAACTGCCACACGGGCGCGCAGCTCCATATTGTCCAGGCTGGCCAATACTTTGGGGTCGAGGAAATTTAAACTATCGGCCAT
This sequence comes from Gammaproteobacteria bacterium, assembly GCA_016764875.1. Classification (GTDB taxonomy): domain Bacteria; phylum Pseudomonadota; class Gammaproteobacteria; order Pseudomonadales; family Pseudohongiellaceae; genus NORP240. Next base: position 10,139 of record JAESQX010000155.1, on the reverse strand, counting down.
GGCTGGACAGGTCCCCTAAAATCACAAATCAGAAGTTGGTTCAGGTACGGTTTCAAGCAACCTTTCTATCACATCGTCGGTGGTGACCCGTTCGGCCTCAGCATGGAAATTCAGTAGAATTCTATGTCGCATAACCGAATGTGCCAGAGCACGTATGTCACCGTAAGACACGTTGTAACGTCCAAGCAGCAACGCCCTGACCTTACCCCCAAGAATCAGGTTTTGCGAAGCTCGAAGCCCCGCCCCCCAGTTCACCCAGTCCTTGATAAAATCGGCGGCCCCCTCGGTCTGCGGCCTGCTGGCATGTACCAGACGAACAGCATACTGGATAACGGCCTGAGCAGCCGGCACCTGCCTGGCAATGCGCTGGAACTCGAGAATATCTTCACCGCCCAGAGGGTGAGCGAGAGCCATCTCGTGGTTCTGTGTGGTGTTACTAACAACCGTAATCTCATCCTCTTCTGATAGATAATCCAACTCAATTTTAAACATGAATCGGTCCAACTGAGCCTCAGGCAGAGGATACGTACCTTCCAATTCGATAGGATTTTGGGTGGCCAATACAAAAAATGGTGCGGCCATCGGGTGGGTTATTCCACCGGCCGTAACCTGCTTTTCTTCCATCGCTTCAAGTAGTGAAGATTGTGTTTTTGGCGGGGTACGGTTAATTTCGTCGGCCAGTAAAATATTGGTGAAAATAGGGCCTTTTACAAATCGAAGTTCTCGCTTACCATTCTCTTCCGTCACTATTTCAGACCCCACTACGTCGGCAGGCATAAGATCTGGAGTGAACTGAATACGACTAAAATCCACTTGCAGAATATCAGCCACTGTTTTAATCAGCAGCGTCTTCGCCAAACCGGGAACACCTGTAACCAGACAATGACCACCAGCAAACAGGGCGATTAGTAACTCTTCTATTACCTCTTCCTGACCAATGATGACTTTGCTTATTTCACCAACTATCTGTTCCCTGCCTTCCTGCATTTTCTTTACAAGCGAGAGATCGTCCTGATCGTCAATTCCAACTAGTTCTAGTTCTTCTTCTAAATCTGCCATGAGTGGTTCCTGTCATTGTTAATGGCTAAACGCGTAAATCAAAAAATTTATGCCTATTTTATAGGCTTCATTAGTGTACTTGGTGGGGAATGGTTTATAAAACGTGTGCTCCCAGCCATCACCAAGGTCGGTATTATAATTAGCGACCAACATCACCCTGCCATCGTCATCGAGTACAGCGTAGACCGCCGGCGGATAATCGGGATCATCCAGATTGAAATAGCCGCCTCTGCCCCAGGTAACCATTCGACCTGGCACCTGGGCAATCTCGTCTATGTCAAAAAATATGTGGAATATCTCATGGCTGGTATCCAACTGCACCAGTTCACGCTCTGGAAATATTTTTGCTATTTCCATCTTCATGTCTTCCAGGTGGGGTTCTCCCCAGAAGTCATCCACCATTACGAATCCACCTCTGAACATGAATTCTCGCAGCGCTTCAACTTCTTCGGGGGTATAGTTTGGCCCGCTGAAAGTGGAACCTATGGGCACCCGCTTCCAGTTCATGTAGAGGAACATATGTTCAAATAATTTTGGATCAGTTAACTCTACCCAATCATGATTGCGCGGGTTGGTATCGACATTGGTGTACCTTTGAACACCACGAAGAAAATTTTGATCAGAATCTGGATAATCTGTATCCCACCAGCCGCCGCGTCTGCCAAATCCTCCGGAGCCGCGGAAATTGCCGAAATCACGTCGACCACCATCGTAATTGGTATACCGTCCTCGCATCCAGGTGAATTCAGTTACGTCAGTGCCGTAGACAGACAGGTCTTCGCCCCCGCTGAGCGCCAGCGCGTCCACCTGGGCTGATACCGTCGAAGCCAACGCCGTAAACAGGATTGCACATAAAACAGCAACATACTGTTTCTTCACTGGGAACGTGGGAGTGTGATTGCTAATGTCAGATACCTCGTTAGTTAGCGCCATCTACGGATTTCAATAATATCTGCTGTGCCCTGAGATAACTCGGTGCAATCTCCAGTGCGTTCAGAACGTTTCTTTTTGCTTCATTGATCTGACCGTTGTTGAGATAGGCCTCAGCAAGATTTGTCTGAGCTTCAACCGGATCATTAAGATCAAGTTTCACCAGGACCTCGTATTCAGTTATTGCCAATTGGGAGTCATTCACCAGAGCGGCGTACTTTGCTTTCAGTTGGTGCACGTCCATACGGTAAGGGTCAATTTGAATTGCCCGGTCGAGGTAATAATTGGCTTTCTCTGTGTCACCTCCGGTGACAGCCGCATTAGCCAGCACCATGGCGGAGTCGTAGTCGTGTTGCTGATTCTGTAACAGAATTTCCAATTGCTCCATCTGTGCTTCTACATTTTCTTCGCGCTCGTATATTTGCGATAACACCAATGGTGGACTCGGGTAACCTGTATAGTTTGGCAGCAAATCATGAGCTATCTCCAGGTGACTTTTTGCTTCGCCAATATCGCCTTCCTTGAACAAAACTATTCCCAGTTGCAAATGGGCCTGAAAATCACGGGGTTCACTTTCAATACGAGTATTCATATGCTGCTTCAGTGAAGCGCTGTTATACAGTTCAGCCAAAATCGCGCTGGAGTTTTCGCGAATACCATGGCCATGACCTTCTCCGTCATCCGGTACATCCTCGGTATGCACGTAGACGTCAATTTCCTCAACCCGGCCTTCGATCCAGTCGACGAAACCGTCATTAAAAGTATCCAGTGATTGGCCAAATACATCCACAAACATGGCGTCTTCTTCCTTGATTTGTGCGTATTGCTTAACCAGCTCAACCAGTTTGTCAAAGCCGAATTCTTCAGTGATGTAATCCACTACCAGGTAAGACTGAAAATAGGCGAATCCCAGGTCGGCATTACTCTGGGCACCGAGAAAACTGGAATTTAAATTGCCAACCGGGAATAATTTGTTGTCTTTAACGGCGCGCACCAGGTCCAGGCCCTGCCTGCGACCCCAGTAGGGGCGACCCTGGCTTTCCTCCCAGACTGAAATCCCTTCTGATAACCACCGTGGCATCCGGTTAGCCGTCATCTGTAACGTTATTACATGCATGAACTCATGCCAGGCTATTTCCTGCCAGTTAGCCGTCAGGGTATCCGGTGAGATCAGGGTGATAACCTTGCCAAAGCAGATTCCAACCAGGGGACCGATATCGGGCAGCCCAACAGACCGTACCGCAAAATCTTCTCTGTTTTCGAATACTTCAATCAGCACCGGTACTTCTGGCTCAAAACCGTATTTGCTACTTAGGGTATCCCAGGCTTCCTCCAATAACGGTTCAAGGTAGGGCCACAGAATATGAGCATCAGTCTCACTCAAACGAACCTTGAAGTGTTCAGTTTCCTTGGTTTCATAGGTTTCCAGGGTGTCGAATACTTTCAACATATTGGAAGTCATCACGTTAAAAGGGTCATTTTCAAAACCGATTTCCAGGTTCGCTTTACCTTCCTCTTCTTCCCCCAACCGAATTAAATTAGTCCCCAGCAGGGTATAGCCCTGCCAGTAGGAAGGATCCGCCGCGATCGCTGCACGAGCAAATTCAACGGCTTCGTCAAAGCGATAATTATTACCAAAAGCGTCCGCAATATTACCCAGAAAAACGGGATTATTGGGGCTGAAACTCTCGACCTGGGCTAACAACGCCTGATATTCGTCCTCACGTTCGAATAACTTGGCCTCGGTAGCCAGTGTACTGAGTACCGCCAATGACTCTGGATTAACTGCCCGGGCCTTTTCCAGAAATGTCATTGCTTCATCTTTGCGATTTGTGCGAATCATTCCCAGTGCGTATGTTTGCATCGCATCAACCGAATTAGAGTTAATGGCCATGGCCCTTTGCAGTGAACGCTGCTCACCATTGGTCTTTGTTAACCCAATGAGGGCGGGCACATAACGTTGGTTAATTTCCAACGCATCCTGATAAGATTTGAGGGCATCCGCCGCATTGTATTTCCCCAGGAACAGGTCCCCCCACAAGGTATGGGCTTCGAGGTTATTAGGATTCGCTCTAACCGCTTCATTAAAGAGGCTGTTGGCATCGTGAAAGCGATCCAGCAACACGTTGGCCTGAGCCACCATCGCCACATCTTCAGACGCAAATACCAGCCCGTCGTTATAGCGTTGAATTGCCGACTCCAGATAAATTGAGGCGAGATTTGCATTACCGCTAAATCTCAGCAGGCTGCCATATTGCACCAGTGTACGCACGGGAGCACCCTGCAAGTCCTCATCCACAACAGCGGCGACAATTTCCAGAGCTTGTGCAGACTGGCCAATCATTCGTTTTACTTCGGCCAGTTGCGTCGCCACCAGGGGAAAATCAACATAATCATCGCCGTCTATAAGTTCTTCACAGACAGCGATAGCTTCGTCGTATCGGCCAATCATGGCATAGGAGCGACTGGCTCCAACTACTCCTTCGTTGCGATTAAGCCCATCGGCCATTTTGAACACATCAATCGATGCAACAAAAGAGCCGGATCGAAACATCTGTTCAGCCCTGAACAAGGGGTCTTCGTTTCCGATGCCAACAGGATCGTCAGCGGCAAATGAAACCGTTGCCACTTGCAAAGCTGTAACAAGCAACAACACAGATGAGGTATCAGCCAACGCCTTAAAACTAAATTGAGTCATTGAATTGTCCTGTGGTTCGCGCCAGGTCTATGAGTAGCACTTCCATTTGAGCCCAGTAGTCTGCCTCAAGGTAATCTGCCTTTCGGCCACGTAAAATGAATACGGATCTTTCAATCTCTTGCATTTTGCCCTTCAAAGCCAGTGCCTGCGGCGACAAATTTCCATCGTCCGCCGTAAGGATATCGATATAGGCAATCTCGGCGAGTCGCCCGTCCGCATCGCTTGGCGTTGGATCTATAGTAAATAATGCATCACCATTGTCATCAAGACTGGCATGCTCCGAGGCTAATCTGCCCTGGTCTTCGTACCATTGATCAACACTTTGCCTGGCGTAGTTAAATGCCTCCAGCATGGAAACCCGATTGTTTTTATCCCTGTCACCATTTTTTTGATCCAGGGCTTCTATGAAATACCGCGAAAAAATCGGATCGTATTTTTCTGATGGGGAGCGTGTCGAAGAAATCAACACCCTTCCCTCACTGGACAGGGATGCCGAAAATCCGTAACTGGAGCTGGTAGTATTTACAATCACAATATCCTGCTCGGAAAACCTGTCCAGCATCAGGGCAAAATCCTCCCCGGTGATGTCAGGACCAACAATATTAAATTTGGATTCGCCGTCCCGGGCTGATCCATGCCCGATCAGATAGATAATAATCTGATCTCCATCACGTACCTTTTCTTTCAAAAGCGCCAGCTGATCTTCTATTGTTTCGCGATCACAGGCTCCATCCACACGATTACTATCCGGACTGCCATCAGGGCCATGATCCAGTAGCAGGGATATGGAGTCAGAGCTATATCCGTAATCCCTGATCAGAATGTCATGGAGTGAATAAGACCATTGCCGAAACCTGTTAATTGTTTCTTCTCCCACTGACGGGCCAGTGAGCACAACGGCATATTTGCTTGCATCTGGTCGTTCAAGGAAAAAATTTCCGGCATCGACAAATTGCCCGACATCAGAATTTTGTCCGGCATTAGTGCTGACAGAATCCTGTGCATTTACCTGCAGGGTCAGCACCAGACAACAGCCAAGACAAAAAGGACTGGTTATCCCCTTAACAAAAAATTGCGTTATTGACCCCTTCTTCATCAGGACAACCCTTTCAATCGTCTTGTAATCCAGTCTATACACAGCAACATTATAAGTAATGCCAATAGCCATGGCGTATCCCAGAGGTCTTCCTGAATGTCTCTCGAATAGGCATTGGGCACATACTCTATTTCACTCAACAAATTACTCGCCTGGGACAAATTATAATAGTTGCCACCACTGCTTTCAGCGATCCTCTCCAGCAGACCTGCATCCATACCGGCGCTGGAATACTCTCTAATAGATGGCGTTACCACAAATGCCGCTCGTTTTTCTGAACTGTCAGTTGCCGCATTTCCCGCTGCGCTGGCCACGTCAACCAGCAATTTATGAACGCCCTCTTCTTCTACCACAAAGCTTGCCCGATAAACTCCGTCTTGTTCGATATCCCACTCCATGGGGATATCCTGGGCCTGCCCAAGAGAGTCAGTCACCTGCAGCCAGAGCGTGCCATCATTGTCCGGGCGATATTCATCGTTTAATAATGTAGTGCTGATATTGACCTCATCACCTACATTATAGAACTCCTGGTCAAATTCAATTTTAATTCTTTCCGGTGCCGAAACAGACAGCCAACGCAAAATCTGTCGCCACAGGGTTTCCTGGGACTGATCCTTGGAGTCCATCATCATTTGCCAGCGCCATGTGCTGGCGGTATTAACGGCTATGCTTCTGCCACTTCCATAGCGTTGTGATGCAAGCACAGGCAAAGCCTGATTCTGATATTGCAGCAAGGGGTGCTCCAGCAAAACCGTTGCGCCTGGTTTGGCACGACCGGTTACATGAATGCCCTGAAGCTCTGGTAATTCTTGCCACCTGCTACGATTGATTGCGTCATCACTAGCTAGACGTAACAGCGGAGAGAATTCTCCGTTACGGGTCAACCGGGGAAAGTACAATTCCCCCGTAGGATGGGTTCCCCGTCTGATTCCACCGCGAAGGTGGGGGGGTAAAAAGTTCTCCTGAGCGATAGTCACCGGCAGGATATCTGCTATGGGTGTGTCGACAAAACCCTCATCCACCATTCCACTGAACAGGAAACCACCACCACGTTCAGCAACAAAATCATCAATCATCTGCAATTGATCCGAATCAAAAAAGTTGGCGTCTATATCACCAAGTATGATTGCTTCATAACGATAAAGTTCTTCCTTGTTGTCGGGAAAACCACCACTAAGCTCCGTTGGAGACTCAATGCCCTGTCGATAATATTTCTCAGGCCCGGTCTGCAAATAGGTGGCCAGTCGAAGAGAACTATCACCTTGCAAAGCGCGGCGGATAAACTTGTATTCGTTACGCGGATGGCCTTCTATATAAAGAATATCCAGTGGAGCTTTTTCACTGTTATCAACCAGAAAGCTGTAACTATTGTTCTCGCTTATTATTTCCCCATCCTGCAAAGCCACCTGCAGGTCATAAACAATCTGTTCCGTTCTTTCTGGAGTCAGTTCCAGATCAAAGCGCCGGGTTATGCCTTCTTCACCCAGGGTTACGGTTTCGGTTACAACCGTGTTGTCTCCGTCCAGGATGGAAATCTCAACCTGCTGGCCCTGATAACCTTGATGGTTAATGGCCACCTGCACATCGAAAACAGAACCCTCCAGCACTGTTTTTGCGCTGCTGACATCAACGATTCCTATATCCTGGGGGATATTTTCCTGCCCCACACCTATGGTGAAAACCGGTATCTGCCTGGCCCCCAGTGATCGAGCAACAGCCAGCGGATCGGAATCGGTGTTATCTGCGCCATCTGAAATCAGCAGTATCCCTCCCAACGCCAGCCCATTTAATTGATCGTCCACATAACTGAGAGCCTGTGCCAATGAAGATGCCGTACCACCCCCATCAAGCTCACTGGCACTACCAATTCGCCTGGTTTCTTTATCGAAGCGGAAGGTTCTGACCTGAAAGGTTTCAGACAATTGATCAAGGTATCCGCCATCGTCAAACAGCAGCTCGTTAACCGCGGACTGACGTGATTGGCTACCGTTGACGTCCTCGATCAGCATACTTTGGGAGTCGTCGATTAGAACGCCCAGGTATGTTTCCTGTGGGATAGTCTGGGTAGTGGTAATAATCGGTCGCAGCAAACACACCAGCAACAGCAGCAGAATTGAGGAGCGCAGTGTAATGAAGAAAGTTTTCCAGCCCCCGGAGAGAGGTCTGGTAGTCTTACGATAGGTGAACCAGACCGCCGCTACCAGTGAGACCGCTATTAACAAAAACACTAGCGGACTTACACCATAAGCAAAAGCGAAGCGCCCTTCTTGGATTGCAGTAAGCAGATTTTGATCAATAAGTTGCATTGCTAGGGAGCCGTTTTCGCTGACCCCTGGTTTTCTGATAACACTCGATAGTATTCTTCAACCAAGACTCTGTACTCCTCCGGGATATCTTCTTCCACTGAGGCATACAGCTTATTATTGATATTATCCAACTCAGCCTGAGCACGTAATTGCCCTTGAAGCTCGAGAATGGGCTGCAATAACTCTCTGAACAACTCCGGCTGATCCAAAAAGTCTTCTATATCCTGTTGTGTTAACTGCTGTCGAATTGACCTCGCATTGCCATAGGGAGAATTATTACCACTGGTGTCAATTACTCCACCGCCAATTCGACTTTCATCTGCGTCGCCACCAGCACCAGCCTGCTGATTACCGGAGGATTGACTTCGTCCTGGTTGGGAACCACCCTGTTGCTGCCCCCCCGCCTGGTTCTGTCGTTGTAATTGATCATTGAGCTGTTGCGCCAATTGCTGGCTGCGCTGCAATTGATCACGCATTTGTCTTACCGAGGGAATCTCACCGGAGCGATCATTTTCATTAAATGCCTGGGCTAGTTGCTGCAGCGCCTGCACTTGCTCTGCCAGCTCACTGGCATCCCGGGCCGCCTGCTGAATCCGATCAGACGGTGAATCACTCTGCGCAGGATTAAGAGCAAACAAACTGCGACTCAAATCTTCCAATTTCCCTTCTATTTCACTTTCTATATCCACGGACAGATTAACCATACCGTTGCGCAGTACCCTGTTACTGGTTCGCATCTGTTCGAGGATGGGGCCCAGTTCGCGGGTAGCTTCCTGTGCCTGGGACATCATGCGCTGATCATCATGATCACCACGGGCAATAATGGCCCGCAGCATATCCTCTATATCCCTAAGTTCACGCTGCTGCCTCTGTTGGCTCTCAACCAGAGATTGCAGGTCTTCATTGTTACGTACTGACTGACGGGTCTGGCCCAGACCTTGTTGTCGACTGGTGCTGCCCAATTCCTGCTGCAGCTGCCGTTGTTGCTGCAACAATTGCTGCCCGCGTCGACCAATATTTTGCGCCAACTGATTCACCGAGCGTTCTGATTGCTCACTCATCGCCTGCTGTTGTTCCCGCAAATTTTCCAGAGCCTTCTGACTCAATGCGGCAGCCATAGATGCAGAATCACTCTCCGCCGCCTGTCGCATCTGTTCGGCCGCTCGTTGCAACTTACTTTGGCCCTGCTGCTGCGAGCCACCCGAGCTGGACTGGGACTGGGACTGTTGTGATTGCGATTGCTGCGACTGAGATTGTTGCGATTGTGAGCGAGACAGTTGCTGAGAAAGCTGTGCCACCTCGCGACTAAGCTGCTCCTGCTGCCGCATCAGGCGCTCCAGTTCACGTCGCTTCTGTTCCTCAGTCATTTGATCTTCGCGACGGGCAAGGTTGCGCTGGGCCCGGGTCAATCCTTCCTGACGACGAGCCAACTCCTCCAGCTTGTTGTCTTCCTCGGTATTCTGCTGACCTCCTCCACCCGCGCTTTCGGGGGTTTCATAGCGATTTTCCAGTCGTCCCAATTCCATTTCAAACAACTCTCTCAGATCCTCTCGTTCCTGCTGCGCGCCACCGCCTCCTCCGCCGCCACCCTGCTGCATGCTGATCTGGGTACGGTTAATATTGGCTTCGGCCTTGAGGATGAATTGCAGGGCCACCTGCTCCGGCGTCAGCGCACTGTTAACTTGTTGCTGATCCAGTTCAACGGCTGCCAGGTTCATCTGCTCGATGGCCAGTGATAGATTGTCCACCGCATTGTCGTAGGAATCGTCGGAAAAATTCAGACGCTCCGCCAACCGGTCGATTGACATACGGGCTCTCTGGGTTGCCTCGCGCTGTGATTCCGCAATTACCTCGGCGTCGGCCGCGAAATCCTCAGGCGTTGCTGTTTTTTGCCGGTTACGTAACTTCCAGGTCGCGGCGATTACATCCTTCTGAATGCTCACCAGGGCACTGCTGTCTCCTCCCTGACCACCGCCCCCGCCACCTCCACCGCCTCCGGAGGAACGTCGAAATTCCTGGTCAGTAGGAATCACTTCAGGAAAATAAATAT
>JAESQX010000154.1 GCA_016764875.1 Gammaproteobacteria bacterium | reverse complement strand
TTTTGCTTCAGTCCGATTCTGAAATAGGCCGAGTTTCCCCACTCAACTCCCAGAACGTTCTTATCAGGGGATTTTTCAGTTTCCGTCGTAAACTGCAAATACCAATGGAGAAAGGTTCCAGTTCTGGTGCCAGATCCAATATTGTTACTTTCGCCTGTTTGGGGCTATTCTCAACCACCAGAGCCGGTACTACACCCACCCCGAACCCAAGGCTGACCATGCTGACTATGGCCTCGTTTCCGGTTACCTGCGCGTAAATATTAGGTTTGATGTTCTGCTGCCTGAACCAGGAATCCGCCCTGCTCCTCGCCAGCCCGGTTTCTGACAACACCATGGGGATTTCCGGCCAGGGTAGAGGTTCATTGCCTGCCAAACAATCTTGTACCCGTGATTTAAGCGGACAATCCGTCGCTGGTGCTATAAAGACAAGAGGTGACTCACCAATAAGCTTAAATTGTAATTTGGCAGGCAGTTTGTCCGGCCTGGCGGCAATTCCAATATCTTCCTGCCCGTCGAGTATGCGCTGGACAGTCAGGGCCGTGTCACCGGTGTGCAGTTGAATTTCAACCTCGGGGTAATTTTTCCTGAACTGATCCAGCAACTTCTGTAAGAAAGAGTAACTGGCAGTTACAGAGCAGAACACGCTGATCTTTCCAGAAAGATTTGCGGACTGATTTTGCAGTTTGCGATTGAAATATTCCCAATTTTGCAGACTCTCCTGAGCATACTCCCGGAACGACTGCCCTGCCGCAGTGAGCTTCACTGTTCTATTATCCCGCTCAAAAAGCTGAGCTCCGAGCTCTACTTCCAGTCTCTGTACCAGACGCGTCAAACTGGACGGACTGATAAAACACGCGTTACTGGTACGAGTGAAGTGCAAGGACTTGGCCAGTTGCAGAAATATATGTAGGTCGCGGGTATCCACTGTTTACCTGCCAGAACTATAATGTACAAAATATGGCGGCTCACCATATTGCGAATTTTAAAAGATAGTGTTTCAAATATATCATTTTACGCAACATTTAAAATATCTTAATATCAGCGACCTTACTATCAGCACCAATCATTAATATTTCTATAGAGACAAAATCATATGTCTGGTCAAACCAGCGGAGAACAACTATGAATTACTTCAACACCCTGCCTTTGCGTCTGCAACTGGAACAATTGGGCAAATGCCGTTTCATGGAGAACTCCGAATTTGTTGATGGCGTAAACAAACTAAAAGGCAAGAAAGTGGTTATCGTAGGATGCGGTGCCCAGGGCTTAAATCAGGGCCTGAATATGCGCGACAGCGGGCTTGATATCTCTTATGCACTACGAGAGGCCGCTATTGCCGAGCAACGTCCCTCATGGAGGAATGCCACTGAAAATGGCTTCACCGTAGGGACCTATGAAGAGTTAATCCCGTCGGCGGATCTTGTCCTGAATCTTACTCCGGACAAACAGCATTCCTCAGTAGTGGCACAAATAATGCCCCTCATGAAACATGGTTCGTCCCTCGCTTATTCCCACGGCTTCAATATTGTTGAAGAAGGCATGCAGGTTCGCGATGACATTACCGTGGTTATGGTCGCGCCCAAGTGTCCCGGCACCGAAGTGCGAGAAGAATACAAGCGAGGCTTTGGAGTGCCTACTTTAATTGCGGTTCATTCAGAAAATGATCCCAATGGCGATGGCCTGGATATCGCGAAGGCCTATGCCGTTGCTACCGGGGGGCATCGCGCCGGCGTTCTGGAATCCTCGTTTATCGCTGAAGTAAAATCCGACCTCATGGGAGAGCAGACCATCCTCTGCGGCATGCTGCAATCTGGCGCCCTGCTTTGCTTTGACAAAATGGTAGAGAATGGCATGGATCCATCTTATGCCAGTAAGCTCTGCCAGTTCGGCTGGGAAACAGTTGCCGAAGGTCTCAAACATGGCGGCATAACCAACATGCTGGATCGGCTGTCAAACCCGGCCAAGCTCTTAGCCTGCTCCCTTTCAGATGAGTTGAAAGAACTTATGGCTCCTTTGTATCAGAAGCACATGGATGACATTATCACTGGTAAATTTTCCAGCACCATGATGGAGGACTGGGCAAATGACGATAAAAACCTGCTGACCTGGCGCGAAGCAACTGCAGAAACAGCATTTGAAAAAACAATTGCCGGCGACATGGATATTAGTGAGCAGGAATACTACGACCGTGGCATTCTCATGGTTGCCATGGTGAAGGCGGGGGTAGAACTGGCTTTCGAAACCATGACCTCAAGTGGAATCATCGCAGAGTCTGCCTACTATGAATCGCTGCATGAGGTCCCACTAATTGCCAACCTTATCGGACGTAAAAAATTGTATGAGATGAACAAAGTGATTTCTGATACAGCAGAATACGGCTGCTACCTTTTTGCACACGAATCTGTCCCATTATTACAAGATTTTATGAGCAACATTGATATTGATGTGATTGGTCAGGGGCTACAACTGGTGGACAACGGCGTGGATAATGCCGAGCTTATTGCAGTCAACGAAGGAATTCGCAATCACCCGATTGAAATTGTAGGCAAAAAATTGCGCTCCCATATGACAGCGATGAAAAAAATCATTTAGTGATCGACTTCGACCAACAAAAAAGGCCTCAATTGAGGCCTTTTTACAATGCATCCAGGTCACATCAAAGGCTCAATATTTTTTCACCCCGTGATATCCCAGTCACCCCTGACCGAGCTACTTCCAGAACTATATTGCCGCCAATGGCAGCAATATAAGCATCCAGCTTAATGCTGCTACCGGTCAATTGAATAGCATAGGTATTCTGCGTCATATCAACGATCTGTCCACGGAAAATGTCAGTCGTTCTTTTTATTTCTGCGCGTTGAGCCCCGCTGGCCTTTACCTTGATCAGCATCAGTTCACGCTCAACGTGGGCACCTTCGGTCAGGTCAACCAGTTTTACCACATCAACAAGTTTGTTCAAATGTTTGGTGATCTGTTCAATTTTACGATCATCACCAATCGTGGTTAAGGTTAGCCGTGAAAGCGAGCGGTCTTCAGTGGGCGCAACAGTAAGCGATTCGATATTGTAATTACGCTGAGAAAACAAACCCACCACACGTGATAAGGCACCTGGTTCATTTTCCAGCAATACAGAAATTAAATGCCTCATAATTATGTTCTCTCCGTCTTACTAAGAATCATGTCTTTCATTGCACCACCCTTAATCGCCATCGGATATACGTGCTCTTCCGGATCCACCAGTACATCAACGAAAACCAATTTGTCTTTCAACTCAAATGCTTCCTGCATTTTTTCCTTTAACTGCGACTTCTTCTCAATCCGAATACCCACATGGCCATAAGCCTCCGCCAATTTGGCGAAATCAGGCAAAGAATCAGCATAGGTACTATGAGAGTAACGCCCACCATATTGCATATCCTGCCACTGCTTCACCATGCCCAATGCCCGGTTATTCAGGCAGATAACCTTGATCGGTAATTTATATTGCATACAGGTGGCAAATTCCTGAATATTCATTTGAAAGCTGCCTTCCCCGGTTACACAAACGGAAACCGCATCAGGAAATGCAAATTGCACACCCATGGCCGCCGGAAGTCCAAACCCCATGGTGCCGAGTCCCCCGGAGTTAATCCAACGCCGGGGCTTCGCAAATGGATAGTGCTGTGCGGCAAACATTTGATGCTGACCAACATCGGAAGAAATATAGGCATCACCCCTGGTAATTTCGAACAATGTTTGAATTACGCTCTGAGGTTTTATTATTTCGCCTTCTGACTCAGGGATAGCCAGACTATCTCGTTCACGCCAGTGTTCTATCTGTTTCCACCAGATCGCCAGTGATTTTTTATCCCGCCTGGTCGTTGATTGTTCAACTTGCGCCAGCATTTCTTTTAGAACTGAACTTACAGAACCAACTATTGGAACATCGGCAGTTACGGTTTTAGAAATTGACGCAGGGTCAATATCCACATGCAAAATCTTTGCATCCGGACAAAATTTTGACACATCAGAATTGGTTACCCGATCATCAAAACGAACGCCAATACCTAACACAACGTCACTGTAATGCATCGCCATGTTCGCTTCGTAAGTTCCGTGCATTCCCAACATCCCCAGACATTGTTTATGAGTGCCGGGAAAGGCACCAAGGCCCATGAGAGTGTTGGTAATTGGGTACCCCAGTTTTTTTGTCAACCTGGTCAATAAAGCTGATCCTTCACCTTGAATTACACCGCCACCGGCAAAGATCATTGGTCGTTTGGCAGACAACAATATATCAACTGCCTTTTTAATCTGACCGGTATGCCCTTTGGCGGGAACTGAATAGGAACGCATATTTATGCTTTTGGGATAATCGTAAGGCAACTTATCCTTGGGGTCAGTTACATCTTTGGGAATATCAATGACTACAGGCCCTGGCCTTCCCGTGGTTGCGATATGAAATGCCTTCTTAACTATCAGGGGAATTTCGGCCGGATCCTGTACCATAAAACTGTGTTTTACAATCGGCCGGGAGATACCCACCATATCAGTTTCCTGAAATCCGTCAGAGCCAATAAACCTGCGCTCTACCTGACCGGAAATTACTACCATTGGAATGGAGTCCATATAAGCTGTCGCGATCCCGGTTATAGCATTTGTGGCCCCTGGACCAGATGTAACCAGCACTACCCCGGGCTTTCCAGAAGCCCGGGCATAACCATCTGCCGCATGGGTAGCTGCCTGTTCATGCCTGACCAGAATATGCTCCACCTTGTCCTGGTTAAAAATCGCATCATAAATATGCAAAACCGCACCGCCAGGATAACCAAATATTATCTCGACACCTTCATCGTGCAGAGCACGAAGCAACATTTCACCACCCGATAGTAAGTCCACTTTGTTCAGCCTCTCGCTTGTGTACTCAATTAAATCCACGACAGGCCCAGAACGCATTTCGCCGCGCGGGCCTATTCAAAACAGGTCAATTTTTAGTTTAATTACATAAAGCAACCACATAGAAAACCTATGTATTTACATGCTTCATGTCGGCCCCGTACGTGATAACGTGATAGGGCCTTAGGTGGAGGATTTCTGACACCTACGACCCTGGTGCAGGTGTTGGGTATACCTTGTCAGGGCCACAGCAGATGAGATGTGGGGTAACCTTCTCTCTCTGCCAAAAAGCAGTCCACAATTTTCCGGCTTTATTAAATAAAGTCAAGGGTCTGGGTAAAAATCTTTACGCCTGCCGACAAGAGAAACATGACTAACTAGGCCGCCGCATCTGACTTGCCCTTGTCGAAAGTAAACTCACCGTCATCACTGACATTCACCAGAATCCTGTCACCCGGGTCATAGGCCCCTTGTATTACCTGCTGCGCCAACGGATTCTCTATCCAGTTCTGGATGGCTCTTTTTAAAGGCCGTGCACCGTACACGGGGTCGTATCCGAGGCTGGCTATCTTATCCAGAACAGCATCTGAGACATCCAGAGATAGTTCGTTTTCCAGCAGGCGTTTGTTCAGTAATTTAATTTGTATATCGGCTATGCCTCTTATTTGTTCCTTCATTAACGGATGGAATACTATTGTTTCGTCAATGCGATTCACAAATTCTGGAGAGAAGTGCTTTACCACCTCTGACAGGACTGTTTCTTTAACCACTTCGTATGCTTTCTCATCAATTACACCATTACTCATTAATTCCTGAATGCGATCTGATCCCAGATTCGAGGTCATCACTATGACTGTGTTGCGAAAATCTACTGTACGACCGTGACCGTCGGTGAGACGACCGTCATCCAATACCTGTAATAAAATGTTAAAAACATCAGGATGGGCCTTTTCAACCTCATCGAGTAACAACACCGAATAAGGCCGACGTCTCACCGCTTCCGTCAGATAGCCTCCCTCCTCATAACCTACGTATCCCGGTGGCGCACCGATAAGCCTGGCCACGGAGTGTTGCTCCATAAACTCTGACATATCAATCCTCACCATGGCATCTTCAGTATCGAATAAGAATTCCGCCAGCGCCTTGCATAACTCAGTTTTACCAACCCCGGTGGGCCCAAGGAACAAAAACGAACCATTAGGCCGATTAGGATCAGACAACCCGGACCGGGAGCGACGCACCGCATTGGATACCGCGACAATTGCCTCATGCTGACCGATGACCCTCTTATGTAAGGCAGTTTCCATTTCAAGTAATTTGAGTTTATCTCCCTCTAACATCTTGCTGACCGGTATGCCGGTCCAGCGTGAAACCACATCAGCAATCTCTTCTTCGGTGACACGATTACGCAACAAACGCTTTTCCTGTGTCTCAGCTTCTTTTGCCTGTTCCAATTCTTTCTCCAGACCCGGAATTACTCCATATTGAAGCTCTGACATGCGAGCCAGATCGCCTGCTCGCCGCGCCGTTTCCATTTCATGACGGGCTTTCTCCAGGTTCTCCTTTATGTTTTGCGCCCCTTGCAGCGAGGCTTTCTCTGCCTTCCAAATCTCTTCCAGATCTGAATATTCCTTTTCAAGTATGGCTATATCTTCTGCCAATTTTAGTTTACGTTTCTTGGTGGCTTCATCCTTGTCCTTTTTTAATGCCTCCTGCTCTATTTTTAACTGGATCAACTTTCTATCAAGCTTGTCCATCTCCTCCGGCTTGGAATCAATCTCCATTCGAATCAGGCTTCCTGCCTCATCGATAAGATCAATGGCCTTGTCCGGAAGCTGACGATCAGTAATATATCGCTGCGAAAGCTTGGCCGCTGCGATAATTGCCGAGTCAGATATTTCCACCCCATGGTGAACTTCATAGCGCTCCTTCAATCCACGCAAAATGGCCACTGTATCTTCTTCCGTAGGCTCATCAACCAATACTTTCTGGAAACGTCGTTCCAGTGCGGCATCTTTTTCAATATACTGCCGATATTCATCAAGAGTCGTGGCACCAACACAGTGAAGCTCGCCCCTGGCTAACGCAGGTTTCAGCATGTTTCCAGCATCCATAGCGCCTTCCGCCTTGCCTGCTCCAACCATGGTATGCAACTCATCAATAAAAAGAATTATTGAACCTTCCTGCTTGGAAAGTTCGTTGAGAACACCTTTCAGGCGTTCCTCAAATTCTCCACGAAATTTAGCACCCGCAATAAGTGACCCCATATCCAGGGAAAGAATTTTCTTATCCTTGAGACCCTCCGGCACTTCATTATTTACAATTCGCTGAGCCAGGCCCTCGACTATTGCAGTTTTACCAACTCCCGGTTCGCCGATAAGCACAGGATTGTTTTTGGTACGCCTTTGAAGCACCTGAATCGTGCGCCTGATTTCACTGTCTCTGCCAATAACCGGATCCAGTTCTCCCTTCTCCGCTTTTTCCGTCAGATCAACACAAAAACGGGAGAGGGACTGCCATGAATCCTCGGCTCCTGCATCTTCAACGTTTTCTCCACCGCGCATATTCACAATGGCGTTTCCCAACGCCGTTTCAGACACACCAAATGAGTTCAGCAGTTTGCCAAGGGGCCCCTTGTCCCCCATAGCCAGTAGAATGATAGTTTCACTGGAAATAAACTTGTCACCCTTTTTCTGTGCAAGCTTGTCGGCCTGGTTTAGCAATCGAACAAGATCCTGTGAAACCGATATATCTCCTTGCCCCCCTGGAACTTCCGGTAAATTCTCAATCAGCTGTTGTAGTTTTTTACGCAACTCCTGCACATCAAAACCGGTTTGAGATAATAAGGGTTTAACTGAGCCACCTTTCTGATCCAGCAGTGCAATGACCAGATGAACCGGTTCAATTTGATTATTGTCATTACCCAGGGCCAGGGACTGTGCGTCAGACAGGGCAGACTGTAATTTGCTAGTCAACTTCTCAAGATTCATGGGTAATCCTTCTTTTTAAGTCAAATGTGAATACAATAATTAGCCGGGCAAGAGATAATTCAAAACCGATGGGCAGCTCACTGCCTGCCATAGAAGTAAGGCCAGATTCAGGAAATTCAATCCAGAACCTGGCGTTTTAATGATTTAAATCAGATACCAAGTCAGGTATTGAGATAAATCAGGCTGACCATACGCCCGGTTTTGTTTTGTCGGCGGAAAGAATAAAACTCATCGGCCTGACAGT
This sequence comes from Gammaproteobacteria bacterium, assembly GCA_016764875.1. Lineage (GTDB taxonomy): Bacteria > Pseudomonadota > Gammaproteobacteria > Pseudomonadales > Pseudohongiellaceae > NORP240. Next base: position 9,920 of record JAESQX010000154.1, on the reverse strand, counting down.
AAGTGCAAAAGTCGCCACCGCTGATACTTTCCACTCCAAGTTGGCCAAGCTTAATTCGGGCTAATTGATAAAGATCAGCCATAAATTTTCCGCGGCTCTGTGTTGGCACAAAACAGGCGTCCAGCCTGGCCCTAAGATCACGCGTGGTACCCAGAATGAAAGCATCTCTCACCTCAGCACCTACTTCAAAATGACAGGGGCCAATGGCTGGCCCCATCCAGGCAACTATATCCCTGGCAGGAGACGTGAATTCAGCTATTGTGTGTTCCAGAATTCCGATCGCCAGCCCTCGCCACCCGCAGTGGGCGGCTGCCACCATACCCCCGCTTCTGGTGGTTAGTAGCACAGGCAAACAGTCTGCCGTCGTAACGCAACAGGCAACACCTGCTTCGCTGGTATAGCAGGCATCTGCCCGAAGCAAGCCGGCCCCTTTAATGGCTGGTTTTGCTTCAGTACCGTGAACCTGATCAAGCCATTGCAGGCTAACCCCACTATCAACCATTTCTGCCAGCTTTTCACGATTACGTAATACCTGTTGCGGTTCATCATCAACGTGAGTTGCAATATTAAACCCTTTAAAAGGACCCGTACTGGTGCCGGTACGCCTGGTGGTGGTTAAGGCGACCACATGAGAGGGTACGTTCCAATCGGGTACAACACAGGCGGGGTTTTCATGTAAATCAGCTACTGACATTGACTGTCTATAGCTAGCACATCAAGCAAATTTTGCATGTCTTCCGGCAGCCCCGCAGTCCAGCCCATTTCCTCATCCGATTGAGGATGAATTAATTTAAGATTTTTTGCGTGCAGTGCCTGTCGATCAAATTCACGCAGGGAATTTGCCAGATCTTCCGTACAACTACGCGGAATTCGCAACCTTCCTCCGTATTGTTTGTCACCCACAATAGGGTATTTCATATAACTTAAATGAACCCGAATCTGATGAGTGCGCCCGGTTTCCAGTTTTACACGAAGATGAGTATGGGCAAGAAATCGTTTGATTACCGTATAATGGGTAATGGCTTGCTGACCTTCTTCCAGCACAGCACGCTTCTTACGATCAACCGGATGACGACCAAGAGGACGATCGATAGTCCCTCCCCCGGTTAATACACCCGTTACTATGGCTTCATACTCCCTGGAAACTGTTCTAGCCTGTAATTGCTGCACCAGGGAAGTATGCGCCTGCAGGGTTTTTGCCACCACCATCAACCCGGTAGTGTCCTTATCAAGCCTGTGCACAATCCCTGCCCTTGGCAGCAATTCCAACTGGGCACAATGATGTAAAAGCCCATTTAACAAGGTGCCACTCATATGACCCGCCGCAGGATGTACCACAATGCCTGCTGGCTTATTAATGACTATAAGGCTCTCGTCTTCAAATACAACATCAAGGGGTATAGGCTCCGCTGACCAGCGTTCTTCAACGTCCAGCTCAGCATTTAACTCGAGGCAATCCCCGGTATGCGCCTTATCCCTGGTGCGCATGAGTTGTCCATTTACCAACAGGCTGCCACTTTTAATCCAGGTCTGCAGCCTGGCCCTGGAATAGTCAGGAAACAATTGCGCTGCAATCTGGTCTAATCTGTTGCCGGACAACTCATCAGGCACCGATGCCCGTATTGCTATTTTAGAATTCATAATGCGATGATACTTTATTCAAGACCCTTACAGCACTCCGACTTACCCTTGTCATCTCCGCCATTTTGCCAGCTATAGGTTTCATTCTCCGGCTGTGGTTAAATATGCGGTTTTTATAGCAGCAGAAACTTGGCGAGAAAACTATTGAAAACGACCTTTATTAGAACTTTAGTCCTTTTCGCCAGTTTAGCGGTATTCTCATCCTGTAGCTGGTTCGGAAACGATGAGGAACAGGACGAATTTGCTGGCCTGTCCACTGAGGAACAATTCTATCGCCAGGCCGTAGATCGGCTTGATTCACAAAACTTCAGAAGCGCTATTGCAACCTACCAGGCCCTGGAATCTCGATTCCCATTCGGACGATTTGCAACTCAGGCACAAATCGAACTGGTATACGCCTACTATCGCAACAATGATCTGGAGGCCGCAATTGCTGCAGCCGATAGATTTATCAGGCTGAGTCCGGAGGATTCCAATGTTGACTATGCCTATTATATGAAGGGCCTGTCATCATTCACCGCAGACCGTGGCCTAATCGACCGCTTTTTGCCTACAGATCCTTCCAAACGCGACCCTGGCCAGGCACGAGAGTCATTCGCAGAATTCTCCCAGTTATTGGCGCTTTATCCCGATAGTCCCTATTCAGCAGATGCCAGAGCAAGAATGGTTTATCTTCGGAACAGTCTGGCCGCCTACGAAATACACGTGGCCAATTACTATCTGGAGAGACGAGCCTATATTGCCGCACTGAACCGGGCCAAATACGTAGTAGAGAATTTCCAGAGCACTCCGGCCGTATCCGACGGCATATCGATTATGATCGAGTCCTATTTACGCCTTGGATTAAATGATCTGGCGGACACATCACTAGCCATATTGCGTGAAAATTACCCCCAACACGCATCACTGGATGTGGATGGTGATTTTATAGTTCGCATGGAAGTTACCGACCCGTCTTTGCTCTACACAGCTACGTTTGGGCTGCTAGGAGACAACCGTGGCGATCCCTCGCTGGCACCTGCATCCCGACCCCGAACATCCGGTAGCCAGGAAATTATCAATGCCCAGGATAATCCGGAGCAGCAAGACAGGTCATGGCTGAGCGTCCTCACTCTGGGAATTTTCGACTAGCCTCTCTAAAGCGTCAACTCCATTCCCGAATCGATAAAAAGGCGCTTCATTTTTAATTTCCACTCAATAACAATACTTGTTTCCTTAAGCGCCTGACACACAGAAGTGAAAAAGAGAGCTCCCAGGTATTCAACAAAAACAGGAAAGTCAGGTAAACCTCATCTGTGGTATTGCGTTATTAGACTAGGGGAAGTAATAATCCAGGGAACCTCTGATTAAGTATATGGTTACTCTGCGGGAGCTCTATTCTGGACAATTTGCAGCAACTGGATCAGTTTCTGGCAGAAATACAAGGCCGTGCATTTAGAATGGCACAAATTGCCACTGGCAGTTCCGACGATGCACTGGATCTGGTGCAGGATGCCATGTTCAAGCTGGTGGAAAAGTACAGTGATAGACCAGAACAGCAATGGCGCCCCTTGTTTTATCGAATACTGCAAAGTCGTATCAACGACTGGTATCGAAGAAATCAGGTGCGAAACCGGCACAGAATCTTTCTGAATAGCCATAACGAGGACGGTGAGGATCCCATTCAAACGGCAAAAGATGAAAGCCACCATACCCCGGAAGCCGAGTTTCAGGCTGAGCAGGGAATGCAGGAATTGCAGTTAGCGTTGGAGAAGTTACCCCTACGCCAGCAGCAGGCGTTTCTGCTGAGAGCATGGGAAGGGCTGAACGTAAAACAAACTGCGCAGGCTATGTCATGCGCCGAAGGTAGCGTAAAAACACATTATTCAAGAGCAATTCATAGTTTGAGAGAACAACTGAGCGAACATTGGCCATGAGCGAGATGAATCAGGAACAACTGCTTGCTAATATCAGGAAAACCCTGGATCTGGGAATTGAAGGGCTAGCGCCTGATTTGCAAACTCGCCTTGACGAAATTCGTAGCCAGTCACTGCAAAGACCCCATTACAGCAACGTAGCTGAAGACAACCTGGAGCCGCTTGTTATGGCCGCCCAGGTGTCCCTGGACGATAGTGCAGAAGCAATTCCTGCAAAAACAGTACGACGCCTTAACCAGATCAGAAGTGCAGCTATTAATCGCGCACAGGAGACAACCGCTCCAATCAGTATGTCTCTATCAGAGAAACTTCGCAGGCTTTTTGAAAGACATCGTTTCGCTGTTCCGGCCAGTGCCTTTGCCACGGCCTGCGTACTCGTAACCGTGGCAACCCTGGCATTTCAGTTGCCAGCCCCATCCGGGATACCCTCGAGCGATGAAGATATTATGCTGTTCGCCTCCACAGATGAGATTGAGTTATATGAAAACCTGGCGTTTTACCAGTGGCTGGCAAGCAGTGGGTTAACTGATTAGCGTGGATATCAAACCAGATCAGATTGGGGCCAGGTCGTACAAATTTATTAACGCCGTGTTGGCTCTTTTCCTGCTTGCACCAGCGGTCAGGGCGGCAGATGAATTGAAAACAACGGAACAGGAAGCTCAATTACCAAACATCGAATTCCTTGAATTCCTCGGCAGTTTTGAAACTGACGCCGGGGAGTGGGTAAACCCGGATGATTTGTTAAGCACTGAATTTGGTTTGTTACTGGATACTGCCCATGAGGAAGAGGATACAAACTCTCTCGGCGATATTGAAAATGAAAGCGACAACAATGGTAACCAGAAAGGTAGTTCAGACTAAGCCTATGAACAAAATAATGCGATTGACAATAATTTCAGCTTTTTCATTCATTTTGCTATTGGCAAATACTGCACTTATCGCACAGGAAAAATCCGTCTGGAGCGATCTAAGCGTGGGGGAGCAACAAGTACTGGAACAAATGCAGGGTCAGTGGGATGATCTTTCTGCGACAAGACAAGACCGCCTCCGACGGGGCGCATCTCGCTGGCTGCGAATGCGACCTGATGAAAGACAGTCAGCTGAAACTATACGACAACGGTTACAGAATCTATCTCCGCAACAGCAGCGACTCATTAATCAGAGGTTTCAACAATTCAACGGCTTGGAAAGAACGCAACAACAACGGCTACGCAGTGCCCAAAGAAGATTTCGAAACCTTCCCGAAGCCCAGCGTAGACAGCTACGTGAACAATTTGAAAACCAGGCCAGGGAACGTCGAATTCAGGGAGTTCGCAATCGGGATATAGACAATACGAACCGTGGAACCGGCAATCAGGTACGGCCCGTTAATCCTGCAACTCGACCGGACAGGGTAATTCCAGGAAGGCCAGGAAATCTGCCTCAAAGCCAGATACCCAGGCGACCCGATGTCAGAGTTCAGCGACCACCACGGCGCTGATTCAATCATCCAGTTCCCAGGCATTGGTGATCGGGTAACGCCGATCCCGTCCAAAGCCACGCCGCGTCAAACGAACACCGATGGGACTTTGACGTCTCTTGTATTCGTTCAAATCTACCAGACGCAATACCTTCCTGACCACAACCTCATCAAATCCTTTGGCTATAATTCCATCTACACTTTGATCCTGTTCCACGTATAACTCGAGAATCTGATCCAACTCATCGTAAGGAGGAAGACTATCCTGATCCACCTGGTCAGGCGCCAACTCGGCAGACGGAGGCCTGTTAATTACTACTGAGGGAATAATTTCTTTTGCCGGGGTGGTGTAGTTATTATTTCGATAATTGGCCAATCGGTAAACCATCGTTTTAGACACATCTTTCAGCACATCGAACCCGCCTGCCATATCGCCGTATAATGTTGCGTATCCAACCGCTATTTCACTTTTATTACCGGTGGTAAGTACCAGGAGTCCCTTTTTATTGGATATTGCCATCAGCAATACCCCCCGACAACGAGCTTGAATATTCTGCTCACTGACATCCACCTCAAAATCGACGAACTCCTGTTCCAGTGCATCAAGAAAAGCTTCATATATTTTTGCAATGGGGACTACTGTGTAGTCAACATTCAGAGTATTCGCCTGCTCTCGGGCCGCTTCAAGACTGATCTTTGAGGTATAGTGAAAAGGCATCATTACCGCTCTTACCCGTTCACTTCCCAGGGCATCCACGGCCACTGACAGAGTTAGTGCAGAATCTATACCGCCGGAAAGACCAATAACCACCCCTTTGAAATTATTCTTATTCACATAGTCCCGCACACCCAGAACCAGCGCCCTGTACACATCATCTTCAAGAGATTGCTGTGGAGCAATCTGCTGCCTGGTAACATTCACCTTAATATCAGGCTCACTTTGAATTCCCAGATCTACCGGGAACAGGCCTTCACTAAAGGCGGGCGCCATGGCCATGCAGTTTCCATTGCAGTCAACCACCATAGATGCACCATCAAATACCAGCTCGTCCTGACCTCCTACCAGATTTGTATAAACGATGGGCATATTCCCCGAAAGAGCACGTCGTTTCAGTAAGTCCTGCCGTTCACTGATCTTGTTCAGGTGATACGGTGAAGCATTTATATTCACTAGTAACCTCGCGCCAGCATCCCTGGCCTGCAAGACAGGTCCTTCCTCCCATATATCTTCACAAATAGTAAAGGCAACCTGCACACCGTTTATATCTGTCACACAGGCTTCACTTCCGGCCGAAAAATACCGCCTTTCATCGAACACCTGATAGTTCGGTAAAGACTGTTTATGGTAGGTAGCCAGAATGTTTCCGCTTTTAATCACCGACAAAGCGTTAAACAAACTATCTCCCTGGCTATGTGGATACCCTACGACGAGGTATATATTCAGGCTGGCCTCTGTCAGTTTTTTTAAAGCTTTCTCAATCCTGGGTTTATTGCTGGGTCGCAGTAATAAATCTTCGGGTGGATACCCGGTGAGGGTTAACTCCGGAAACGCGATAAGGTCAGCGTTATGGACTTCTATAGCCTCCTTTGCTGCGGCTATTACAGTATTGGTATTAGCTTGAATAGCTCCAACCAACAGGTTGACCTGCGCCATTACTATTTTTAACTGCCGCGCCATAAGGAATACTTCCAAAATTACAAATCATGACCAATTGAACGATAAACCTAGTGGATTATAAGATATTCAGCCAGTGGGCAGTAGAGAATCAATCTAACGGCAACGGATCATGGCCAACGAGACTAATCAATACACTCAACAAGTTGCAAACGTATCCACGATATACAATATCTATCGGATAATTTTGCCCATGATATTACTGATTACCTATGCCAATAATCAGGGCAACACTATATTGGGAGTCCTCGCCCCCACCCTGTTTGTCCAGGTCGCAACCGCCTACAGCATCTTTGGAATTGTAACCGCTCTTGTATCCAGAAGCCGCCCTGATTTATTGTTCAAGACACAGAATCAAATAATTATCCTTATTATTGATGTAATCTCTATTATGCTGATTGTCTTCACCAGCGGTGGAGTTTCGAGCGGGCTGGCTTTACTACTTATTGTTAACGTGGCCTTTGCCGGCATATTGCTTCGGGGTCTGGTGAGCACTTTTATCGCCGCTGTCGCCGCACTGGCTGTACTGTATTGTGAATTTTACTTGTCACTGTCACTTGAAGATTACACCAGCCATTTTTTACAAGCAGGCGTACTCGGTGCCATCCTGTTTGCCACATCACTTTACATTCAATCTGTAAATAGTCGCGCTTACCAGGCCACCCTGCTGGCAAATGAGCAGGCAAGTAGCATTATCGATCTGGAAAAACTCAATAATGAAATCATCCAGAGAATGCGAACAGGCATTATCGTCGTTAATTCAAACAACGAAATAGTCAGCATAAACAACGCTGCCCGAAGTCTGCTAAGCCCTATTCTAAAAATAGATGTAAAAAACAACAAGGAAACTTTTATTCTGCCAGACGTATTACGGGATCAGATTATACGTTGGCGTAGTAATACCTTCGACCAGGGTGACCCCATTAAAATTCCCGAATCCAGCACCCGATTACAAACAAATTTTGCTTTTCTTACCAAGGATGATGATTCGGATATTCTGATTTTTGTGGAAAACCAACTTCGCATGATGCAAAGAATCCGACAAACTAAATTGGCATCACTGGGCCGGTTAACCGCAAATATTGCACACGAGATTCGGAACCCTCTGGGTGCTATCAGCCATGCCGGGCAGATACTAAATGAATCGAACACTATTTCGAAGGATGATAAACGCCTGCTGGAAATCATCTTAAATCATAGCGACCGCGTAAACCGCATAATCGAGGATGTTCTTGACGTATCACGACATAGAGACCTCGCGCCTGACTCGATTCAATTAAACACATGGCTGGAAAAATTTGTTAGCCATTACAAGCAAACCAACAAGCAATGCGATGAGATCCTATTAGAGATTGAAGACGATATCGAATTAAAAATTATAACAAGCCAATTAGAACGGGTTCTCACGAACCTGTTTGACAACGGCCTGCGCTACAGCGAAAAAGCTACCGGCAAAGCAACACTGGAAGTACGGGCCGGAAGCAAACCAGACACAGATGGAAGACTTCAGCCATTTATACGAATCATTGACCAGGGACCGGGACTGAATGAAGAGGAAGAAGCCCATTTGTTTGAACCCTTTCACACTACAGAATCAACAGGTACGGGGTTGGGCCTTTATATATCAAAAGAACTGTGCGAAGCTAATCAGGCGACTCTCGATTACAGCACTACTGATTCCGGAACCAGTTGTTTCAGCATCTACTTCAGTAGTCCAACCGTAAAATAATATGAAACCAATTTGCAGGAATACAACGATAAAAACATGAGTGGAAAAGTCCTGATTGTAGATGATGAACCAGATATACGAGAGTTACTGCAATTAACGCTTGGCAGAATGTCTCTCGATACCACCGGCGCGGCTGATGTTGAATCAGCAAAGAGAATTCTGGAATCAGAAACCTTTGACCTTTGCCTCACCGATATGCGCCTCCCCGATGGAGACGGGTTGGATCTGGTGGAACTCATCCAGAACAAGTACAGCAATATGCCCGTGGCCGTTATCACCGCTCATGGCAGTACGGAGACGGCAATAAGAGCCTTGAAAAATGGTGCCTTTGATTTCGTATCCAAACCGGTAGATCTGCAAAAACTTCGCTTCCTTGTGGACTCCGCAATGGCGCTTTCCACCACTGGAAATTCGATTCCGACCACAGCGGAGGTTGCAGAGAATACTGATCCGCAAAGTTCTATTACAGGTGAGAGTGAAAAAATCGAAGCAATGAGGCAACAAATTTCCCGGCTGGCACGTACACAGGCACCTGTTTATGTGAGCGGGGAATCAGGTAGCGGCAAGGAACTGGCGGCCCGTGCCATTCACAACCAGAGTGCACGAAGGCAAGCGCCATTTGTTGCGGTAAACTGCGGAGCCATACCTGAAGAACTTATGGAAAGTGAGTTATTCGGTCACCTCAAAGGTAGTTTTACCGGAGCAGATCATGACAAGCAGGGATTATTCGAGGCGGCCAAAGGCGGCACACTGTTTCTCGATGAAATAGCAGATCTGCCACTGCATACTCAGGTAAAACTTCTTCGAGTCATACAGGAAAAAGCTTTTCGGGCAGTGGGCTCACAAAAAGAAACACCTACTAATATCAGAATTGTCAGTGCGACCCATAAAAATCTTGCCCACGAAGTTGAGGAAGGGAACTTTCGTCAGGATTTGTATTATCGAATAAACGTCATTGAACTGGCAGTACCAAGCCTGAGAGAACGCGTTGAAGATATCCCCGCATTAAGCGAATCTATAATGAAGAAAATAGCCCTGGAAAATCAGCAACCTGTTTGCCAATTGACCGCTGATGCCATGGAAACCCTGGGGCAATATGATTTCCCCGGTAATGTAAGAGAGCTTGAAAACATTCTGCAGCGCGCCGTTGCACTGTGTGAAAATCAGAATGTCACCAGCGAAAACCTGAACTTGATGGAAAACTTTCGACAACAAAGCGCCAGGGCAGCGCAACCAGTCGACTCACCAACAGCTTCTCCACAGCCGTCGTCGGACCATGACTACTCACTGGAAAAACACCTGGAAGCAATAGAAATTAAAGCCATTGAGCAAGCTCTGGAAGAAACTCGCTGGAACAAAACCAAAGCGGCTAAAAAACTGGGAATGTCTTTTCGTTCTCTTCGCTATCGTCTCAAAAAACTGGGCCTGGATTAAGATCCATTAACACTAGTCAGGTCTGTCAACCGGGATATAGGGTGCGGGATCCACGATTGTCTTCCG
>JAESQX010000017.1 GCA_016764875.1 Gammaproteobacteria bacterium | reverse complement strand
GTAGCAGCCGATGGACAACGCTTCTTGATGTTGAAGCCCGTCGCAGACGAAGACGCGGAACCGGTGGCAGTGGATACTAATTTGGTGCTGGTGGGAAATTTTGCGGCGGAACTCAGGCGACTAGTGCCAGCTATTACGCAGTAATATGGCATATAGTGTCCGCTTTACGCCCTGAGTTGGCATTGAGAATTTTCGCTGGCATGATTTACGCCATACCTGGGCAAGTTGGCATGTTCAAAACGGCACTCCAATGCACGTTTTACAAGAGTTAGGAGGGTGGTCAGATATTCGGATGGTGCAACGATATGCGCACCTGGCACCGGAACATTTGTCGATTTTTGCAGAGACTTTGTGCAAGCCAAAAGTAGTTGCTACATTTTCGGCTACACATGAATTTGACGGGCAAAAAAGCAGTCGGCTCTTTTCGAGATAACTGCTTGATTTTGAGTCACTTTATGTGGCGCACCCGACAGGATTCGAACCTGTGACCCCCTAGTTCGTAGCCAGGTACTCTATCCAGCTGAGCTACGGGTGCGTGAGGGGCGGTATTATAGCGAAATTGCCTGATTTTCATAGGCATTATTGGATACTGTGAACAAAGTCAGGTGTTTTTTCAAGGCAGTTGTAATAGCATCAGGCACTATGAGCAAACTTCCTCTTCGACTACTTTTATTTCTATTTCTATTTCTGTCGAGCAATGTGAGTGCCAACCTGGAAGATGCATTGGCCTCCTTTGATTCCGGTGACTATACCTCTGCATTGAGTGATTTTACCGACCTTGCGCAGCAAGGTAATTATATCGCCCAGTTCAATCTGGGGTTGATGTATTCCAGGGGCCTGGGAACGGAGCGCGATTTTGACCGGGCACTTTTACTGTACCGTCAGTCTGCCCAGCAAGGGGTTCCCGAAGCGGCATACTATATTGGCAATATTTATGATCAGGGCATCGGCACTGACATTGACGTTGATGAAGCCTTTTACTGGTACGAGCAGGCCGCGGAGCAAGGCTTCGCGGCAGGGCAATATGCTATCGCCACCATGTACTTCAATGGCCAATCGAGAGAAGTAGATTATCAGCAAGCGCAAATCTGGTATGAACATGCCGCTGCACAGGAGCACCCTGATTCGCAATATATGCTGGGAGTAATTTATGCAGAGGGTATGGGGGTCAGCAGAGACCTGGCCAAGGCATTTGGCTGGTTTAAGCTGGCAGCCGAGCAGGACAATGCCGATGCCCAGTATAACCTTGGCTCCATGTATCTCAGCGGCCAGGGTACTGAACAGGATCACGGTGCCGCGCTTGAATGGTTCAAACGCGCTTCCTACCTGGGGGTGCCTCAAGCGCAAACCAAGGTGGGCATAATGTATGCGGCTGGCCAGGGTTCGGACCAGGATTACGAAGAGGCTATTCGTTGGTTTTTGTTGGCGGCAGAAAGTGGCGATCCAGACTCACATTCTCTTTTAGGCAATTTTTACCTTAACGGTTACGGTGTATCGAAAGATAATGTGGAGGCGTTCAGGTGGTATAAAATAGCGGCTGAGGGTAATGATTCAGTGGCCCGGCATTTAGTTATAGAACTGGCATCACAACTTAGTGAGGAAGAAATTTTACGCGGTGAATCTTTGGCCGTTGAATGGTTGGAAAAACATTAGTCTGGCAATCTTTATGAATAAATCAGCAGTCATAATTGCATCAATTTTGTTTTGTGTTGCAACACTAAGCCATGCCGATTACGAGGCAGGTGTTGAAGCGGCACAACAAGGTGACTACGCAACGGCTTTGCGCGAGTTTACGCTTGCGGCCGAGTCAGGCATGGTCATGGCTCAATATAATCTGGCAATCCTGTATTTTGCTGGCCAGGGAACCGACCAGGATTATGCAAAAGCATTGAAGTGGAGTGCAGCAGCGGCTGAGCAGGGTCATGTGGCGGCACAGTTCAACCTGGGCGCACTCTATTACGAGGGAAACGGTGCTCGAAAGAATATGGAAACGGCGTTTGAGTGGTACAGCAAGGCCGCTGACGCGGACCATGCAGCAGCCCAATATAACGTGGCCGAAATGTATTATCTGGGTGATGGCGTGGACAAGAACCTGGTGTTAGCCCACGCATGGGCCAGTCGGGCTATTGACAATGATGATGCTCTGGCAAGCAAGTTACGAGACGATATAGCAGAAGATCTGGATGCTGAAGAATTAGCCGAAGCACGCCGTGTTTTCGCCCGCATGAAAATCGGCTTATAAACCCGGGCCAAATCGACTGCTTTTTAAATTAGCTAGAATGCAAATATGCCCACAAAACCCAGCCTGCCTTCGCCGTTAGCATCCAAAGTAATTGCTTTGCCGGAAAACCGTCAGCTGGATATATTGGCTACTTTGTGCGAACGCCGAAAGGCAAAAGTGCTTCGGGTTCCACTGATTTCGATTCAGGATACGCCAAATCAAGAGGCAGTAATCTGCTGGCTCAAGGAATTTATTGCAGACCCTCCTGATTTTCTCATTGTTCTAACGGGCGAAGGCTTACGCCGACTTATTGCTGCAGCGCAACGTAATAAGCTTGAGACTGCTTTCGTCGATGCTCTGGGTAAAGTTTGCAAAATTTGCAGAGGGCCAAAACCTGCTCGCGTTCTAAAACAATTGAGCCTTAAAGTTGATTATTTTGGAACGGAACCAACTACGACTGGCATTATAAGCACCCTGGAGAGTCTTAGTCTCGAAGGAACTCAAGTGGCAGTGCAACTATACGGAGAAGACCCTAACAAGCCTCTTATGGACTATCTTCAAACTCGCGGGTTACGAACATGTTCGCCAGTGGCACCCTATATTTATGCCTCAGAAAGTGATGTTGAAAAGGTGAAAGAATTGATTTTAAAGATGCATGCTGCCCAGATCGATATCATAGCGTTTACCAGTAAGCCTCAAGTAAGACGAATCTTTTCTGTTGCCAGAGAGTCCAATTTGCAAGAACAACTCGCGTCCGGATTGGGAAAAACTGAAATCGCAGCGGTGGGTCCGATTGTGGGGGATTTGTTGGCCAGCCTTGGTTGTGAAGTAAGTGCAATACCAGAGTCCTCTTATTTCATGAAACCACTGGTTCGAGCCATGGAGAAGCTGTACATAGACGGCTAGGGTATACGTTTATGCCGCAAATTCAAAATTGGCGTGATGGACAAATGTTTGAGTAGTCACTATCGGCCCATTTTTAAACCGTCAGGTTAGTTTTTAACTTTTCGATGCATCGGGGAACATATCAAACCCCTCAAAGTCACCGTTCAGTAAATCTTCTGTATTTTCGTGCCCAAGCCATCCTTTGATCATGGTTTGGTACACTCGACGAAAATCTGTGGTGTAGGCCAGGTTGTCTCCTTCTGTCAATTTTGTCAGGCTCGGCCACTTGCCGCAGTGGCCGCCTTTTACCTGATTACCAACCACGAACATATTATTGGCCGCACCATGATCGGTGCCGAGGCTGACATTTTCGGGAACGCGGCGCCCGAACTCGGAGAATATCATCAGCGTAACATCGTCCGCTCGCCCGATTCTTTCAAGATCCTGCATGAATCCAGACACAGCATCAGCGGTATAGGAGAGTAACCTGCGGTGTACGTTATTCTGAAACACATGGGTATCGAATGCGTTGTTGCGGTAAGAGACATAATACAGGCGCGTTGGCATCCCGGCGTCCAGAAGAGCCGCTACTTTAGGCAGATCCAATCCGGCTATTCCGTAATCCACGGGTGAGCTATAGTTCGACCAGGCATCCCGCACTAACTCTGATGCGCTATTGGCGCTGCGAGCAATATCAAGCAGATATCTACGTGATGGGTTTTTCACTTCACCGACATCGGGCACCATGGATAGAGCTTTCTGCGTTTCATAAAAAGATTCGCGCATGAATTTATCGGGAGCATCGAAGACCACGGGCACATGTCGCTCACCACGTACCGCCAGGGACTGTGTGGCCCCAATGTTCACCAGATAGTTGTCAGGCGCCGAAGGAGCCATTGAATCTGCAAGCCTTCCTACCCATCCATAGGGATCGCCACTATTGGGCGCGGCGGTATGCCAATAAGCCATGGATGTAAAGTGTGAGTAGGATGGATTGTCATAACCACAGCCGTGGATTATGGCCATTTTACCGTCTTTGTAGAGCCTTTCGAATCCGGCCATTCCCGGGTTAAATCCAAAGTGATCGTCAATGATCTTCAGTTCACTCCTGGGCAGACCCAGGTTGGGCCGATGTCGGTAATAGGCATCATCGCCATAGGGCACCACAGTATTGAGACCATCGTTACCGCCGGATAGCTCTAATACTACCAACACCTTGCCGTTAGCGGCGGATTGGAGCGCCGCGGCCTCAACGGCTCGACTCAGCAAGGACGTTGCCCCCAAAGCACCTATGCCCGCACCAACTCCAAGCCCAGCGATGCCTTTACGTAGTAGAGAGCGACGATTCAGCCTGGATTGAAATAAATTATGCTTTTTCATAACACTCCTCGCAGGATGGCTGCCTAATTAACCCAATTGGTACTCAGGTTGACTCATGATCAAATGTAATACCAGCCTCAGTGAATCTTCCATATAAGATTGTGCCGCTCTAATATCCGAAGTACCCAGGTCATCATCGAGAAACTTAACCAGCATCAAACGGGAATCCGGACCTGGTTTGACTCGCATGAAACGGGCAATAAAGTAGTCGACGACTTCACTTGTGTTAAGCAATCCCTGTTCTACAACCATTTCACTTAGATTGATGCGGGCAGTGTGACGAGGGATCGGCTTAACGCGCTCTAAAGCCATTTGCCATCCGCGGAAACTGCCATAGCGAGTATTGAAGTCTTCGTCACGATCAGCGAGCATATTGGATTCCGCCATGATTCCCCCTTCCGCCAATGCCGAAGGCTGCGTAGCCGAAGTGATATCCTGACCTTCACGGATTCGATCAGCAACACTACGGATTTCCCGGCTTCTGTTAACCCGGTCGGGGGGGATAAAATTTATATCCGGAAATAACACGTCACGGGCGAAGTTGCCCCGCTCCAGCAATAGGCCCGGCGTCACCCAACTGCGGCCTCCCGCCCATCCGGCAACTGTTGGCGGGCGGAACAACGACTGGCTGAGCGCGCCAGTGGCCTGGTTGAAATCCGGTACGCCAGGCACGCTGTCCAGACCAAGTTTCCGGTAAGTGGTGATAGCTAGCTGTACTGGAGATTTTATCTGGCTACCCACAGATGCAGTGCTGTAAAAATCCTTCGACATAAAAATCACTTCAAGCAGAGAAGCCACATCATAGTCCGCGTCACGAAAAACATTTCCCAACTCAGCCCGATACTGTGCACTGAGCTCTTCACGCACAAAAAAACGATAGATTTTTCCCGCTATATACTCGGCGGTTACAGGTTGTTCCATAATGAGATCGATAACTTCGATCCCATCAAGATTTCCCGTATGGCCAAGAAATGTTTTCTGGCCATTATCGTGCAGGCTTTCATTAATCACGAAGTCAAGATCAGTATAGTTCCAGCCGGTAAATGCACGAGCCGCTTCGCGAATATCTGTCTCCGAATAATTGCCTACCCCCATGGTGAACAATTCCATTATTTCGCGGGCAAAATTCTCGTTCGACGCACCCTTTACATTGACTCCAGCATCCAGGAAAGACAGCATTGCGGGATCCTGCGCGACAGCCACCATGAGATCACGGAAGCTACCCGTCCCCATTTCGTGAAACAATTCCAGCTCATCAAGTAACTTACGGTAATCACGCACTTTGCTTTCATTGACCGCGTAATGACCGTGCCAGAACAGTGCCATTTTTTCTTGCAAGGGGGTATTTGTAGTAACCATCCGGTTTGCCCACCAGTAGGCTACTCGATTGGTTTCCAGTCTGCTGGCACGCAACCAGTAAAAGAACTTGTTTACCACCGGTTGTAGTCGGCGATTACCCTCAGGTTTAACCTTGACACCCAGCGCTTCACCAGTGGCTTTTGCAATATCAGTGGTGGCTGGCCGGCTCGGAGGAAAGGGTTCCAGACCAGGGTCATGAATTCCCGAATGGTCAAAAGGAGGCAGATCAGCATTCCCGAAATAAACCAGGCTGCGCACGGCCGCCGACGGCGACATGGAAGCCAGCGCGTCAATCTGCTCAGGCGTGCCACCAAAGCCAGCCCGCTCGATCAGGTGTGCAGCCGTGTCGTAATTCCAGTCAACCGCAGAAATTGGCTCAAGATTATCTTGCCAGGCTATTTCCCCACCAGGGATTCCAACCTGTTGTGCAACGGCGATAGCGGGTACCGCCGCGTTCATCATCGCAATGGCACTTAAAATAACGGTCCAGTTCCTTTTTGCTTGTCCGTGCATAAATGAAATCCCCCGGGGTGAGAGCTTGAATATACACTCTATTTCAGAGATAGGAAAACGAGGTGCCTGTGCAAACAAGCTCTAAAATTACCAGAACCGAGTAACTTATTTTCCATGATTATTTTATTCACCTTTGCCTTTCTATTGTTTCCTTCTTATAACTTGTAATTGAAAGAGAGTTGGGCTGTTCGGCCATAGGTATTGAATCCATCCACCACGCTATAATCTTTGTCGAACAGATTTCCAATTTTCAAGCGCACATTTATTGATTCAGAAAATCGATACCCGGCGACAACGTTTATGATGCCGTAACCACCCACATCAGAGGGGCCAAAAGTGACAGGATCCAAATCTTTATGGGATGCTTGCATCAGCCAGTCGATAGCGACATCAAATGCGTCAAACTGACGTGAGGCTTGTAATGAAAAGGTACCTTCGGGCCGACGTAAAAGTTTGTCTGAAGTGCTCTTGTTTTCATGATCCAGCAAAGTGAGCGCCATATCAAAACCCCAACCAGCCAATTCTCGGCTCGCCGTAATTTCCAGACCGTCAATTTCGACCTTATCAATATTATCCAGGCTGGAGAAGGTGGCATTACTGCCAATCAAATCTTCGATTACATTGTGAAAAAGATTGAAATTCCATACTGTATTTAACGCAAATAATTCCAGGCCGATTTCCAGGTTCTCAGAAGTTTCGGGGCCCAGGTCAGGATTTGCAAAGAAGAAGAAAGAAGGAAAATCTACGTACAAGTCTATAAGGTTGGGCGCTTTGTACGCCGTACCATAGCTTGCCCATAATCTACTGGTTTCGTTTAATTTTCTGCCCAAGGCAATGCTGCCGGTAGAATAACGGCCAAACTGCTCGTCGTCATCATTTCTCAATGACAAGGTGATATCGTAAGCCTTTGCGGAATGCAAATACACGCCATAAACACCTCGGTTTTTCCTCGAATTGTCAGATTGCAGAGCACCGAAAGAACTGTAATCCAGCTGCTGCTCCTTCGCATCAAATCCAAATGAGAAAGTGTTGCCCGTAGAAATGCTCAGCGTGTTTATCCAGCGCACTGAGCGAGTAGCCGTCTCACTGCTCGTAGTGCCAAAAGCCCCGATATCGAGATTGTCTGCTGTAAAGGAATCGATGGTGAGCGACGTAACCCACCTATCGTTCAGAGGAAGTTCCAGGGTAGCGGAGAACTGTTCGCTGTCCCCTTCCACGATACCGTCATCATATTCGGATTCGGAATTAAACTCGGAATAGTTTACCGTCAGTGTAGTATTTTCACCGAAATGATGGGACACCGATAAAGCGAGGGAATCATTGTTAAAACCGTCATCGTCTTGATTTCCCCCTACTTTCGAATCGATACCATCCGTCTCTCGACCAGAATAGTTAAACGCTATAGAGGTGTCTTCGAACCTGCCCGACAGATTTAGATTCGAATTGATCATATTTTGTGTGCCCGCCGCCAGATTAATGGAAGCGTCGAATGCATTTTCCCCGGCCGTTCGAGTAAATATCTGCAGTACACCACCAATAGCTTCAGAGCCATAAATACTGGAACGCGGACCGCGCACTATTTCAATTCTTTCGATTTGATCCAGTGGAACAAATTCTAGCCTGCCCGCTGCTCCGGTGGCTGTCGTTATCTGGACTCCATCAATCAGGATGAGGGTATGATCAGATTCAGTGCCGCGCAGGAATAAGCTGGTTTGTGAGCCCTGCCCTCCAGACTGTGTCATCTGTACGCCAGCTTTGCCAAGCAGTAGCTCATTTAGATTCTGCGCCAGAGAGGTTTCAATTTCTTGCCGAGTTATAACTGTCGTGGCGGCCATGAGAGCGCCCGACGATTGCTCAATACGATTCGTTGTTACAATAATTTCTTTCAGATTTTCCTGGCACAGGACAGGTAAAGCGTTAGCCGCCGTAAAAATTGCGGTACACGCCAGGGCAGAATAATTCATTTATTGATTCCTCAATGAAAAATACATTTCATGAGGGAGAGACAGTAAGCAGTGGGAATAAAGCCGATAAGCCAGCAAGAAATCCGACTACCGATGAGCCCTCCGCTACATCGTTTTTGCCAGCCTCTATTTCATGTTAGTGAAAAAGAAACTCGCAGCAGTGTCCTTCAGGCCGGTGTCGGGCTCTCAGTTAATCGTTTCAACAAGCAAACGAATAGTGATTACCGTTGCGGGGGCAGCGTCGGGATTATCAAATATTAAATTTGATGCACCGAACTTCCCGTTTAACTTGAACATCTGGCTTCCTCAACAATCAGGAGAACCAAATACATCAAGACCTGATACAACGAAACGCAATTTATACAAAAACAGGGCTTTCGTCAATTATTCCAGGCGGGTTCACAAAGTATGTCGAATATACCACGAAGTCGAATAAGCTATAAAAAACACAGATGCTGGAACCAGGAGTAATCTTTTGTTTGATATGGCTTCTAACATGCCATTAAATTTTAGATTCATATTCAATGTATTAGATGGCATTAACATTGACAGAATGAATATAGATACCAGGTGTATATATACAAATCTCCCCCAATCAACAGCTACTATAAACAATGGCAATGTGCCTATCAGGCTGAATAAAATTAAATATCTAGCTTCCTGGTTATGAAAAAGTAAATGAATTTTTTTAGTAATCGGAATATAGGCTAACGACGACAAAACAAGTGTAAAAGAAAACCCGGCAATACTGCCCCATGATAAAAATTCCGCCCTCAAGTGGTTATAGCCAAAGGACGCAGATTTATCCAACCACGATATAGCACCTCCTTCCACCGAATAGTCTACAAGCGAATCAAATATTAAAGTTACTTGCTCATGAGTCCCTGGATACAATAACGCCAGAATAAAACTCACTACAGACAGGCTAATAAAAACAGCAAGTGTCACTAATCTTTTTACGTTTAAATCCAACTTTACGATATAGATGGCTACAATGTACGGCAAAAATACAGCTAGCATTTCATGTGTCAGAATGACTAATGGGTATATAAGCAGAATGCCATATACTATTTTTTCAAATATTTTTTCTTGATACCTTGTTGAACTCCAGGCCACAAAGGAAAGCAGCGCGAAATAAATGATTTCTTTTCTAAACCCTCCATCTACATTATGTATTTGGAACGCAAATATAAAGGGTGAAAATATCAATAAAATATATGGCGTTAATAGTTTTTGTTCTTTCAGAAGAAAATACGAAAATATAAAGAAAACAAGATAGAGTACTATTTGTACAAGAAAAACAATCAACCCGGTGTTGATGTCAGCATAGGAAGATAATATCAACGCTATCTCACCAAAGAGACCTCTTCTTATAAACCCTCCCTGGTAGTTTATAAGCCAGTCACCCATTTTCCACGAATCATGCTCCACATATCCAGTC
>JAESQX010000153.1 GCA_016764875.1 Gammaproteobacteria bacterium | reverse complement strand
GCAACTTTAGCTTTCAATCGATTGCTGCCATTAACAACGATAGCGCCATTGGCCTGTTTCCAGATAGCCAGATCTGCCTGTTCATTTCCAGCGTATTCAAAGTCGCTATCGCCGGAAATTTCCCGAATTTTTTCCAGTTTTCTGGCGCCTTTCATATTATCAGTCGCAGAACTTCCCACCCAGGAATCGAACACGCCCAGGTGATTTGCAAGCTGTTCTACAAACTTATTATTGGATGCTGAAATAAGAACAAGGCGTTTTCCCTGTTGTTTTTGTGATGTCAGCAACGCCAGTAATTTCTGGTTGTAGGGAAGCAGGTCGATTCTTAACTCGACCCGTTCGGCGATCTGGTGTTTGAAGTTGGCCTTGCCTTTCAATAACCACAATGGCATCAGAAACAGGTAGAAAAAATTTCTGCCGATCAGTTGCAACAAGGACTCCAACAGCAGATCGCTGTTTACAAGAGTGCCATCAAGATCGACATAAAGTGTTGTGCTATTGGTGTCAGGCATTGGACAGGTTTACCAAATGTTTTCAACAGGCGGCTAGAATTTTATCCGCTTAAATAGGAACTCCGGAATGATACGAACGGCAAACATGATTATGCCCCAGTAGAAAGGAGCATAGACAGTATGGCGTTTTCGCTCGATGCTTTTAACAATTATTCCGGCAATTTTTATCGGGCTTGACCACAGTGGCCCTTTTTTAAACCGGGCTGTCATCGGGCTGTCCACAAAGCCGGGCCTGATATCTACCACATGTACATTAAAGGGAAGCAGTCTTCCGCGAAGACCTTGCAAATAGGTTGATACCATTGCCTTCGCCGAGCCGTAAACATAATTCGACTGACGTCCCCGGTCACCGGCTACAGAGGTGATTACAGCAATCGTTCCCTGGCGCTGGTTAATAAAAACCTCCGCCAACTCAGTGAGCATGGATATAACACTCAGACCGTTAGTATTGATTTCATGTTGCGCTAGCTCGAAGCTCTTTTCACTTGCCTGTTGGTCTGGCAGGGAACCATGACAAATCAGCGCTATATCCAGTCCCTGGAGGAATTCCGCGGCCTGACCAACCAGCTGTGCATGTTGATTAAAATGGTTCAGGTCGGCTACGCTGAAAGAAACCCGGGAAGCGCCTCTTACCTTGAGGTCGTCGGTCAGTGATTTTAACTGATTTTCATTGCGTGCAACCAGGTATAGATCGCATCCACGGCGTGCATACACCCGGGCGGTTTCCTTTGCAATGGCCGAAGTCGCTCCCACTATAAATACTTTTTTTGCTTCACTGGACATGGCGATCACCGTTAGGAGCTGATACCAATCCCAGTCGTCGGGCTTGCAAGGAAGTAAACCGGTCATCCGGGTCAACCTGGTTACGCACCTTCATGAACTTTTCCCATTCGGGGTAGGCTTGCTTGAATGTTTGTTCATTCATTCTGGCATCCTTGGCAAGATAAAATTTCCCATCGTGGGCCAATACTATCTCATCCAGCCGATCCAGTAGAGGTAACAGGGATTGCTCGTATTTGAAGTCAAGGGCAAGGGTATAGCCGTCCAGGGGAAAGGAGAGAAAGTTTTTGTTCTGTTGGCCCATCTTTTTTAATACAGTTAAAAATGAACCCTTACCTTTGTTGCTGACTTCCCTTAAGACAGAACTTATTCCTTCTTTGGCCGTTTCGGTCGGAATTACAAATTGATATTGAAGAAATCCTTTGCGGCCGTAAAGTCTGTTCCAGTGGTGAATTCTGTCGAGCGGGAAAAAATAGTTTTCGTAGTGTAATTGTTTGTCCCCGTTACCGCGCTTGTTGAGATTGAAATAGCCACTGTTAAATACACCGATACTGTATTTGTTGAGTAGAAATCCAGGGCTGTGAAATGGTACAGATACAGAAAACGAATCCTGCAATTCCAGATTGTTGTCTGTTGCATGCTCGCCCAGATAGAGTAAAGAACGACCCAGGTTTTTCCCTTTCGCCAGACAGTCAAGCCATGCCACCGAGTATTTGCTATGAGCATTTTCTTCAAACAGGGTAAAAATTTCGTCCAGGTTGGCCGCTGGCAGGGCGGTTTGCTTGATAAATGCACTTTCGATACGGCTGAGCTTGAGAGTGGCCTGTAGAATTACGCCGGTAAGACCCATGCCGCCGCAAGTGGCGCGGAACAAGTTCTTTTGTCGGGTATGGCTGCATTGCACTGTTTCACCTGAGGCCAGCATCACTCCGATAGATTTTACAAATTCGGAGAAGCAGCCATCCAGATGATGGTTTTTCCCATGCACGTCACTGGCTATAGCGCCGCCGACAGTCACGAACCGGGTTCCAGGTACTACCGGCAGAAACCAACCTTTCGGTACAGAAATTTGTAGAATCTGCTCAAGAGTCACTCCAGAGGCGCAAACAATTTCACCAGCGGCATCATCAAATTTAACAAAGTGATCAAGGAAGCGGCTGCTTATAACACGCTCAGCCAGGGCGCTGTCACCATAACTGCGGCCAGCCCCTCGGGGGATAGCGGGTTGTTGCTGGTCTTGTACCTGTAGTAGTTGACTCAGTGACAGAGCGTCAACCGGCTCATCAATGTCAGCATTTACTGTGGGGTATCGACCCCAGCCATGAATTTCCATTTAACCCGTCCTTGTGGAGAAAACGTAGCGACTGTCCAGCTGATATTTGATTACATAACCAATTATAAGGCCTGTAACAGCTCCGCAATACCGCATTAATTTGCTGGCAAATACAAATTCAAATCCAAGTTCAAAGCCCCAGAAAATCAGTGTGGTAACTACTCCCGTGACACTGTATGCGACAAACCTGTTGAAGCCATGACTTACTGATGTGGTTTTGTAATTAAAAATGTAGGCTTTGTCCAGAAGGAATTTAATGATCAGACCGGTGACTGTTCCTGTCAGGATTGAAACAGTCAGTGCATAGCCCCCTTGATAGACTTGCAGGCTCAACTCCTGGCTGAGTAGGTTAACCAGGATCGCTACAACGGCGAATACACTATAGGAGATAACCAGTTTCATTATTGTTTTCAGGCAGCCCGGGGAAAGGAAACACATTATAACCATATTAGCTTTGTTAAGCTGAAAGGGTGACAGTGGGTAACGCCTCCCGGATCAGGGCACTATGGTTCAGATATTCGCCCACTGGCACGTTGATAACTGTTGTTATCGGTCAATCTGGTAACGAAATACCCTTGTCAAATCGTTTAAGAATTGTCGGCAAATAGAGCAAATCAAGCACCAGTGCCATCAGTACAATGGGTACCAGTAGTTTTGCGGCCTGTTGAAAGTACAGGGTACTGGCGCCGATCAGTATAGTGGTACCCAGTGCCAGCACCGCCGTTGTCACCACCAGGGCAGGGCCCGCTGTATCCAGTGATTGATTGAAGGCTGTGTCGATCTGCATGCCCTGCTTCCGGTTGTCCAGGTAGTGTGTGAGGATATGAACGGAGTCATCCACCACCAGTCCAATGCTGACGCTGAACAGCATCATTACAAAGGGATCCAGTTGCCCCACAAATAAACCCCAGGCACCAAACACTATGGTTGCAGGCAACAGATTGGGTAATACGCTAAGCAGGCCGAAGTAAAGACTACGAAAGCCAATAACCAAGGTGAGGGTAATCAACAGCAAACTTAGACTGTAGCCCTGCAACAACTCAACGGTAATAAGGCCATCCATTCGGGCAAATAAAATGATACCGCTGCCGTGAATCAGACGGGCATCGTGTGCATCAAACTGTTGTTCAAACTGCGTTGAGATTTTTTCGTCCAGGTCAATGAGTTGCTGATTACTCAAGGGTCTGGCATTGATCACCAGGCGGATTGTGGAGAAATCTTCATCGATAAAACTGTGTAGGGGGAAATCGGCAAATTCAATGGACTGGTAAATATCCAGGTCCACCGCGATAGCATCGGCATCCCTGGGAATTGAGTAATAATCTCGGTTCTGTCCATTGCGCCCCTGGTGAATGGTTTTGACAACTTCCACCAAACTGCCGGCATTGTCGATTTCTGCCTGTTCCTTGAGCCAGATAGAGAAACTCTCCACCTGATGTAGAAAATTCGGCTCAATGGCCCCTTCAACCTGGCCGCTGGAAATACCGTACACCAGTACTGGACCACGCTGCAGGCCCGCACTGACGACATCATAATATTTACCTACTTCAGAATCTGATTCAATAAAATCCAGTCGGTTAAAATCGGTTTTGTTTAAGGGCAACAGTAACAGAGTCACAATCCCCAGCACGCTGAAACAGATAAATAGCGGCTTCTCTCGCTTCTGCCAGAAAGGTTTGATCTTGTTTATCAGCTTGTTGGGCAATACCGTATCCATGGTTTTACCATGGGCTCTGGTTCGGGCGGATATCCATACCAGCAATGCTGGCAGTAAAGTAAAGGTGTAGATAAAAGCAAAGCCAATTCCCAGCGCCACAATGCGCCCGAAGTCCTGTATCGCCGGAGAGGAACTCAGGTTCAGGGACAGAAAACCTATGGCTGTAGTCACGGTAGCCAGCAATACCGGCTTCAGGTTGTAGCTGATACTCATGGACATGGCTTCCACGTAAGGCAGTCCCTTGAACAGTTGCTGTTTATAAACAGAAATAATATGCACAGAGTGGGCAACTGAAATAATAACGACGATAAGTGGCGCAATGATAGATATGGTATTGAACCCAATGCCGGTGTAACCAATCACACCAATGGTACAAATAAGCGACAGCAAGGCCTGGCTTAATATGCAGGCGCCAAAACTGATGGAGGCAAAGCAGTAACAAATGGTGAGCACGCAGATTAGAATCACTATAGGCAGCAGGGTGGTGATGTCCTGAATCATGGCATCCTGGGTGGATTGTTCGAACAGCACGTCACTATTGACATAGATGCTTCCCTGGGGATTGGCCGAGCGCAGTTCTTCAGTTAACGCTATGGCGGCATGGGCCAGCTGTAATCGGTCACGCTGGCTGGACTGATCGATATCTACAAACACGGTAGCAAAAGTCAGGCCGGCGTCGGGGGCAAGGTAAGTATTGGCTAATAATTCATCGTCAAGGGCCAGAACCTGTAATTCTGCAAGCTGCTTCGTTGAATAGTCAGCTGAAGGCCGGTCGAACAAAGTGAAGTTCTTCTGTGGTGAGCTATAACTGAGAATGGATGAGAGCCGGGTGGCACCAGGTAATATCATGTAGCGACTATCCAGATCCCGCAAGGCGCCAAGAGTCAGCTGGTTGAATACAGAACCCTCATTTTCCCCTTTGAAGTCAGCGGCAAAGGCAAAGTTGACAGTAAGCGAACGGGGGAACCTTTGTTCCATTTCTTCCAGTTCATCAAGATAGGGGTCGCTCTCGCTAAGGAGTTCACCAAGCGAAGTGTTGAAAGTGGTGGAGGCAATGCCGAAGGCCAGGAAAATCCCGGCCGCCATACTTAATAGAAACAGAGAGCCGCGTCTGGATACGACGACTTTGGCTATTTCACGAGGATGATTCTCTGCCATAGGCTACGGGAACACAAAGGTTGTGGTGGCGTATTGTACAAAAAGTTTACCGTCATCCGGGCAATAACACAGCCTTTAGTTCTGCTCTAATTTAGAGGGTCGAAGGGGTTGATCAGGGAATCCACAATCAAAGAACACAAAAAAGGGGACATTGCAGCCCCCTGGTTATTTTCCGCAAGCCTGGTCTCAGCTGTCAAAAATGGCAATCAGGCATCCTTTGGAATCAGGGATATCGTCCATATCAACAGTTCCTCCCGCGAGTACAGTGTTCAGGGCATCTTTCAGATAGTGGTCTGAAGCTTCATTTTTTTGTGTTTCGTAACCCAGTTGATCATTGATCGGGCCACGGAACAATACCTCCCGGGTTCTTGGATCTACGATAAAAACCTCGGCCGTCCTTTCCACGCCCAGGGCTTTGGCCAGTTTCTGCCCTTCATCCTTGATAATAGGAAAGTCGATACCAAAATTATCCGCTTCGAGCTTGATACGTTTCAGGTCGTCCTGAATATTTGAGTTGAAAGCCAGGAACTCAATGCCCTTGTTTTCGAACTCGTCTCGCACTTCACGCAGGTTGGGCAGTGCTATACGCACGATAGGGCAACCATTACCCTGCACATAAAATACGAGAAATTTTTTGTCCTGGTATTGATCCAGGTTATGGGTATGGCCCAGATGATCGGTGAGTGTAAACTCGGGAATAGATCGCAGCCAGTCATCTGCCGCCAGCGCCCCTGAGGTTATGGCGGACAGTAAACCCACTATAAATAATTTACCAACAAGCTTCATACAGTGCTCCTTACGCGCTTCCTTGGAAACATCGCTTCAGGGTTTGTCCCCTGTGCCCAGTCTGGAAGCACCTCGATCACGTGGATCTATACAGGTAACGAATCCAGAACAAGATAGTAACAAGTTTACACAAATCACTACAATTAACCGTTACACACTGTTTCACATTGTACTTTCTATGATTTCATAATACGACAGGGCTTTTGTTAAAGATTACATACTGATTATTACAAATAGCAGGATTCTTTCAACGAGCCCCGCTCATGGGTCAATTCGCTCTGCAGATTTTGTACCCTGGAGGGGATTTAAGCCCATTGCAGCAAAATCGCAAAAATACAGTGAAACGCGTATAGTGCTGTGTTCATGCCAGCTATGGGGATACTGCAAACCATAATACGCTGCGCATGAGCTGGAGTGTATTTGTTACTACCGCTGGAATGGTCACCATGTCATCGCGTATCACCAAACTTTACCAGGATCTCGTATTTGGTAAACCTTATTTCGTCATAGCTGTATTGTTGCTTGTGGTGGCTTTTTTCGGCTGGCATGCACAGGATTTTCGTCTTGATGCATCGGCTGATTCTCTGCTGCTGGAAGATGATCCAGACCTTGAATATTCCCGTGAAATCAACCAACGCTATGGTGTGCGGGATGCCGTGACGGTTGCCTACACACCCAGGGGCGATCTTTTCAGCCGGGTTGAACTGAACCGACTTGCCGCCCTGGTGGAGGACCTGCTGAAAGTTGAAGGGGTTCAGTCAGTTGACAGCATTCTGAATGTGCCCATATTCGAAGACACGCCGTTAACGGGTATTTCCGAAAACTATTTAACGCTACTGGATCAGGACATAGACCTGGTTGCGGCCCAGGCTGAGATCATGAGCAGCCCGATTTACCAGAACGCTGTTATCAGTCCGGACGGGAACACTGCAGGTATTGGGGTAAGTTTCTACATTGATGAAACGGCCCGCTCCCTGGTGAACAAGCGTACGGAATTACGAAACAAGGAAAGGGATGGTGAGCTAACCGCCGAGGAGTCGCTGGAACTTCACCAGGTTGAGGTTGAGTATGCCGACTACAGTGTGGCTGCAGCAGATTACCTGCATGAGAATATCACTACAATCCGGCACACGCTTGATAAGCATCGCGATAATGCGCAGATATATCTGGGTGGCGCGCCCATGATCGCCGATGACCTGGTAACCTTTGTTCGGGGTGACCTCACCAGCTTCAGCTTCGTCGTGATAATCCTGATGATCATTACCCTTAGTGTGATTTTTCGCAAGCCGCGCTGGGTTGTGCTGCCGCTTGCCTGCTGTGCGGTGGCCGGAATCATCATGATGGGTATTCTGGGATTAATGGATTGGCGGGTTACAGTAGTTTCGTCCAATTTTATTTCACTGCTGCTAATCATAACCATATCACTCACGGTTCATTTGATTGTGCGTTACCGGGAATTGAGGGCGACCCGGCACTTTAGTAATCATGATAAATTATTGCGTCATGCGGTGCTCAGCATGTACAAACCCTGTTTGTACACAGCACTCACTACCGTGGTGGCGTTTGGCTCACTCATTGTTAGTGGAATACTGCCAATCATTACCTTTGGCTGGATGATGATGATGGGTGTGGTAACCGCCTTGTTGGTGGCATTTACCTTGTTTCCGGCGGTGATGAGTATATTGAAAAAAGATGAGACACTGCTTTCAGTGGACATGAAATTCAATTTCGCTGCGTCCTTGGCAAACCTGACCGACCGGCTGCGCGGCCATGTGTTAACAGTTTATGCATTGGTGCTTTTGTTCAGTGTAGCGGGATTAAGTCAGCTACGTGTCGAAAACAGCTTTATAGGTTACTTCCGGGAGAATACAGAAATATTTCAAGGCATGACTCTGTTTGATGACAAACTCGGTGGAACCCTGTCATTTGA
Organism: Gammaproteobacteria bacterium; assembly: GCA_016764875.1. Lineage (GTDB taxonomy): Bacteria > Pseudomonadota > Gammaproteobacteria > Pseudomonadales > Pseudohongiellaceae > NORP240. Next base: position 8,616 of record JAESQX010000153.1, on the reverse strand, counting down.
TGTGGTGGTAAATCTGCCGGAGCCCGAAGAAGAATTTGACGACGGTTTTGATGACGCCTTCGGCTTCGACGATGAGCCTGCCGGGGATCAGAATGCCTACTGGTTTACTGTGCCAAAAATGGATCAGGTCAAGGCGATTCATGACTACATCGATGCAGATCCCCAGACCGGCAAAGTACTTTCTTTCGGCTCAGTGATCCAGTTAGCGGAGAAACTGAATGGCGAGCAGCCAGTGGACGGTGTGTTATGGGCGTTGCTTTATACCCTTATGCCGGAGACCTTAAGAGACCTGGTGCTCAATCCGTTTGTTTCCGTAGATGAAAACCAGGTACGGTATAACGTGCGGGTGATTGAATCGGCGGATGACCTCAATCGAAATGAATTGCTAAACCGTATTGAGTCAGGAGTCGAGCAAGAGTTTGGGCTGGAAGATGATCAGGTGCGTCTCACCGGCATCCTGGTGATGTATAACAATGTATTGCAAAGCCTGTTTCAGTCCCAGATTTTAACCCTGGGGGTGGTGTTGTTTGCCATCATGGTTATGTTCATGGTCTTGTTCAGGTCATTGAAAATTGCTGTGATTTGCATTATCCCCAATATTATCGCGGCGGCTTTTGTACTGGGCATCATGGGATGGTTGAATATCCCGCTGGACATCATGACTATCACCATAGCGGCCATCACTGTGGGCATCGGTGTGGATGATACTATTCACTATATGCACCGCTTCCGGCGGGAGTTTCCTCGCATTGGAAATTACCGCGAAACCATGTTCTTCTGTCATAACAGTATTGGTCGCGCCATGTACCTCACTTCTATGACCATTGTTGTAGGATTTTCAATCCTGGTGCTTTCGAATTTTATTCCTACCATTGTGTTTGGATTACTAACCAGTGTGGCTATGATGGTTGCGCTCACGGGTTCCCTGATATTACTTCCCCAATTGTTGATTACCTTCAAACCACTCGGAGAAGAACATGGGGATTAAGAGGATTTCGGTTAAATAGATTAGCCAATTGCTATCTGGCTATTTTGTTGAAAATGCCATGCCGATGGTTAATCGATCAATCTGACTCTTCTACAAAGCCCAGCCGAAATCAACAATAAATCGAGTGTCGGGTTCGCTTTGAATGCCATTCAGGTTTTCCAACGCTTTGCCCACCGAGGCATTAATATAAATTCGGTCATTATTGAAACTGAACCCTGGAGCGAGATAGGTAATACTGCCGCCGCTGTTTGTTTCAGTTGCACCTGCGATTTCAACTTTATCGCGCCATTCCCCGTTTAATTCCAGACTGAAATTTACCTTCCATGAAGATCCTTCAAGTGGACCAAATTGCGGTAGCGCATGACTTAACGCGAAGTTGTAATTAAATACATCACCCAGATCCGTATCTTGGGCCCCTTCAGTGGTGAAGGAATATAATAGATTACTGTTCAGCGTCCAGTTGTTGAATTGCTGGCTAAAAGCTATTCCCAGCAATGGATCCCAGGAATCGGAACCAGGCTGGAACTCGGTCTCCAGGCGGTGTCCGTCGCGGCTCTTTTCATCTGATTCCCCAGTGGGGGCCTTGATTCCAAACAGCATCGAGGCACTTCTGGAGCCGCTACTGAAAAGTTGGTAGTTCGCATACAAACGAGCATCGCCTATCCCGCCAGCAGAACCCAATCTTTCAATAATTTCTTCTTCCTCTTCGTCATGATGTCCGTCAAATTGTTCCTCAAGTTCGGCTTCATGCTCATCTTCATGGTGATGAGCCGCTTCCACCAGCCCACTCCGGCGAATGTCCGCAATGGAAAATCCCAGGGTGAGTCGTTCGGTCAAGCCGTAAGTAAATGTGAATCCTCTACTATTAATTGAATCGGTGCCATGCAAACCCTCATCATGCTCAGACGCGTGAGCAAAATCGGCTTCTGAAATTGATTTAAAATCAACCTGTTGAAATTGCAAGGTAATGCCCGATTGACCCGCTTCCATGAGATTTGCGCTGCTGGTGGTGCTGGGGCCGGTTACACTACTTTGCAGCCCTATAGTGGTGTGGTCGGCCAAAGCGATGGCGGGTAGCAAGGTAAGGGAGCTTACGAACAAGTTGGTCAGTTTTTTCATTGTTGGGCTATCCAGCGGCAATTGCGGCGGCACCATAGCAAAAATCATTCGCCCACGCACTGCGGCAAATTGCCACAGGCGCTGATTTCACTGCCTTGTGCAAAATTTAATGCCCTCTGCATTGATTCAGATCAAGATGCGATTGTTGTCTGACTGCAGGAAGGGGCCACCATGAATTAAAAAGGTTGGGTATTTATTCCGCAATAGCCGCCCACGGCGTTTTTGTATATAGTCTTCATCATCGTGCTACCCGTGATACTAAAATTATAAAAAGGTTGGGTTTATGAATACTGATACGTCCGTAAAAGCACCTCGCGTTTTTCCCGTTATCCTGTTTTTGATTGCCATACCCATGGTGCTTGGCGGTTTGCAACTGGTATTCCTCGGAGGTTCATTCTATTACCTGCTGGCAGGGATTGCGCTCGGTGGCAGTGCCATGCGTTTGTGGCAAGGCGAGCCTATGGGATCACTTATATACGGTGGTTTGCTGGTTGTTACTATCGCCTGGGCTTTTTTTGAATCAGGCACCAATTTGTGGGCACTGATGCCGAGAATAGTGCCCTTTGCTGTGATCGGGCTCTGGTTTTTAAGCCCGCCGCTGCGTCGCTCATTATATGCCGGTAACCCGCCACCTTTATTTGCTTCCACGATTTCTAAGTTTTCGGTACCGGCGATTGTGGTGATTGCTGTAATAGTGGTTGTGAACGGCACCGGCTATGACGTTAATCCACTGTCACAACGCAGCGGAATCGGTGAGGGCAATACCCGTACTGATTGGCCTTCCTATGGCAATACTCTGGGGGGCACTCGTTATTCACCGCTGACCCAGATCAACACCGACAATGTGGAGGATCTGGAACTTGCCTGGAGTTATCGAACCGGGGCCGGCGGAGCATTCAAGGCGACGCCACTTCAGGTGGGTGAGTTACTCTATTTTTGTACTGGCGGAAATATAATTATTGCACTGGATGCCGAAAGCGGAGATCTGCGCTGGCAATTTGATCCACTGATCGACCCTGAACACCTGGATCAGATACGTTACATTACTACGGGCTGTCGTGGGGTCTCCTATTTTAAAGCCCCGGATAACTACCGTGGAGAATGTCAGGAACGCATACTCACGGCAACTGCCGATGCCAGGTTAATGGCTGTGGATGCCCTGACCGGCAGTCGTTGCTCTCTCTTTGGTGATCAGGGAGAGGTTAATCTTACCCAGAATATGGGCAACGATCCGCGGATTTTTAATTACCAGACCTCACCACCGGGCATCGTTCGGGGAAACGCCGTAGTAGGCGGCTGGGTTCTCGATAATGCCAGCGTTGGTGAACCTTCCGGTGTGGTAAGGGCCTTCGATGCTTTAACAGGGGAATTTGCCTGGGCCTGGGATATGGGAAGGCCAGGGATTAATACCGAGCCACTACAGGGGGAGGTTTATACCCGTGGCACACCTAATGTGTGGAGTTTGTTCAGCGTCGACGAAGAGCTTGGCCTTATCTATGCCCCCACCGGTAATGAGACGCCAGACTATTTTGGTGGTTACCGGATGGAAGCGAGTGATAAGTTTGCCAGTTCCATTGTTGCCATTGACGGCGAGAACGGTTCAGTGCGTTGGTCATATCAAACCACCCACCATGATATCTGGGATTACGATGTGCCCTCACAGCCGGTTCTAATCGATTTGCCAGGACCTGATGGTGAGATTATTCCAGCCTTACTTGCGCCAACCAAGCGATCTGAAGTGTTTGTATTAAACAGGGTTACCGGCGAGCCTATCTTCGATATACCAGAACTGCCTGTGCCACAGGAAGGTGGTGTACCGGAAGACTATGTCTCGGCAACCCAGCCGTTTGCGGTGGATCTGCCGAACTTTCGGCCTGATTTGAGCGAGGCAAAGATGTGGGGAGTTACACCACTGGACCAGTTATGGTGTCGTATTGAATACCAGAAAATGCGTTATGAAGGCCACTTCACGGTACCCGGTGCCGGCACAATCCTGCAGTTTCCCGGCAACTTTGGCGGGCACAACTGGGGTAGTGTCAGTATTGATGAAGTGAACAAGATTATGGTTGTGAACCCGATGCTTATGTCAAACCAGTTGTCGTTGATTCCTCGCGATGAATTACCCGAGGGGGAGCCTGGAAATCAATTGGGGACACCTTATTCCCACACCACAGTACGCTTTATTTCTCCTCTCGATATTCCCTGCCAACAGCCTCCTTATGGAATACTGGCGGCGATAGACCTGGAGACTAAAGAATTGCTCTGGGAACGACCCATCGGTACGGCAAAAGACACCGGACCTTTTAACATCCCTACGCGTCTGCCCATCACAGTGGGTACGCCGATGACCGGGGGTACCGTTACTACAGCCGGTGGAATTATTTTCATTGCAGGCACCTTCGATAAAACCGTGCGCGCAGTGAATTTGCTGACTGGCGAGGAGCTTTGGCAGAATTCGATTCCCTATCCAGCCCAAGGGACCCCAATGACCTATCAATCTGCATCTGGCAAACAGACATTAATTGTCACTTCTCCGGTTTATTCCTCCATGCAGGCCTCGGGTGGCGGTGGCCTGACCGCCGCAGAGGAAGACCCCGAAGGGGGTTATATCATGGCTTATCGTTTGCCAGGGGATTCCGAATAAAGCGAGCAGAATGGTCTTATACTTTGTTAAAGGTTCCCCGGTTAGTAGCTGAAACCTTGCACGGTAGTATTTTATTCTGGGCAATTAATTCTGTTAATAAAGATATTTTAAAAAGTAACAAAAGGCACGCACATGAGTATTAAATCTTTAAAGACAAGCCATTGGCTGTCACTTTCAATTTTACTGCTGTTTCTTACTGCTTGTTCAGATCAAAGCTCTGACCCGGCAACTTCATCAGTTTCTCCGGAGGCGAACCTGGTTGCGGCTGCTGAAGAAGAGGAGCCTGAAGTAGACCCGGCGCTGGCGCGGCGAGCGCCTTTATCTCACTGGACCAACGACCAGCCTATAGGTAACAACCAGGGGCCGGTCAGCGTTGAAGATCTGGCTAACGGTACGGCAAACCCCGAACAGTGGCTGCATTTTGGTGGTGATTACCGAAATTTCCGTCACAGCCCCATTACAGAGTTAAATCCGGATTCAATTGGTGATTTACAAGTCGCGTGGTCGTTTCCAACCGGTACCGATGGTCAGTTTGCCATGTCACCTATTGTCTACGACGGCATTATGTACATGAGCACCAGCTATAATCATCTGATGGCATTAAATGCAGCTACCGGGGAATTGTACTGGCGCTACGATCACCAGCAACCGGAAGGTTTGAGAGTATGCTGTGGCCCGGCAAATCGCGGTGTAGCCATATCAGGCAATATGATCATTATGGGCACTCTGGACGCGCATTTGCTGGCGTTTGACCGCCTCAGTGGAGAAATCCTCTGGGACATCGAGATTGAAGAGCATGTAGGTGGCTTTAGCTCTACAGCGGCACCCTTGATTGTTAAGAATATGGTCATTATAGGAACGGCCGGTGGCGAGTATGGCATACGAGGTTTCTTCGATGCCTACGATCTGACGACCCAGGAGCGCGTGTGGCGTGTTTATACCATTCCCGGTGAAGGCGAACCTGGCAATGACACCTGGGCTGGTGATTCCTGGAAAATCGGTGGTGCACCAACCTGGTCAGTGGGCGCTTATGACTCTGCAACCAATACTATTATGTGGACAACCGGTAACCCTGCGCCGGACTGGAACGGAGATACCCGCGCTGGTGACAATCTATACTCCGACAGTGTGTTGGCCGTAGATGCGGACACCGGAGAATACAAGTGGCATTACCAGTTCACGCCTCATGATGTGTGGGATTACGACGGCAACACCACCATCTTCATGGCTGACATTACTTTTGAAGGGCGTGAAAGACAGGCTTTGTTACAAGCCAATCGAAATGGCTACTTTTATATCCTTGACCGGGTAACCGGGGAATTTTTAAGCGCCACGCCTTATGTAGAACAGCTTAACTGGTCCACCATGAGCCCAGAGGGCAGGCCAATCGTTAATCCCGATGCCATGCCCCAGACCAATCCTGATTTTCGTGTTTGTCCTGGACTTCGAGGCGGCATGAACGGGGCATGGGCGGCCGCACTCAACCCGGATTTAGGACTGGCCTATATACCGTCTATTGAAGACTGCATGATGTTTCGCAAGGGGATATCAATTTATGCCCCCGGGCAAATTTATGTGGGTGGCAGTAGTATTGAATCCGATGAATCAAAGGGGAAGGCCTACGGTCATTTGTCCGCCGTGGACATCAACACTGGTGAGGTCAAATGGCGTTATCGGGATGCCGATGGACTAAAAGCCGGGGTGGTGAGCACGGCCGGTGGCGTGGTGATTTCAGGCTCTCCCAGCGGAAAAATATTTGGTCTCAACGGTGAAACCGGCGAAGAACTGTGGACATTTAACGCCGGTGGTGGCATTCGCAGCATGCCTATTGTCTATCAGCAAGACGGTGAAACCTATCTGGCCGTAGGTTCTGGAGATCGTTCCAGAACATCTGCAGTGCCTGGTGGCGGCCAATTGTTTGTATTCAAATTGAAACAAGGGCAATTCTAGAACACAATGTAGCGTCCTGGTTGTTCATAAATATTTGTAGATTGCGCCATGAAACAGGTGGCGCAAAAACTTTGCCAAGGGCCCTTTGATTCCTCAAAGGTTCCTTGCCAATACTTTGTACCCCACAGTTTGTGTCGATGACACAGCAACGAAGTATTGCCATAATGAGTGCTTGTGGCATCCTCTCCTGAGAATATCGATTTAAAGTATTTTTTACACACTTGTCCTTCGATATGGCCTAAATAACCCGTAAAATTCAGTGTAAGCGCTATTTATAATATGGGCGACATGACCCTTTTAATTTTTCCTGTTCTATAAAAAAATAGTCTGATCAGGCTAAAACGGGAAAAAAGGTAACAAATGTACCGATCGATTATTATTGTAATTCTTGAACGTGAGATGTAGTGTCGAGTAATGTTCAATTGAACATCCTGCAATATCAATATTGCTTGTCTTGTGTCTGTAGTAAGTGACCAGTAGTGTGTAGGCCGCAAAGGTAATCACAACTAATCCGCTATTAGATAGGAGAGCCCCACGCATGACTCACAATTTCACCCGAAAAAAACTTGCTTACCTGATCGGAGTGTCTTTGGCATTTCCGACTTACTCCTCCTTTGCGCAAGATGACGTAGAGGAAATAATCGTAACGGCTCAGAAACGAGAACAAGAGATTCTTGATGTGCCAATGGCTATCTCAGCCGTTACGGCGGCAGAGATAGAAAGAATGGGCGCAACGGACTTAGGCCAGATTCAGTCCACCATCCCCAGCTTGCACTTACAAGCGAGCACCAGTGGCAATATGGATACCGCCATAATACGTAGTATTGCGGTGGATTCTACCGCCGGCTTGCCTGTGGTCGGTCGTTACCTTGACGAATCAAATGTGAACGCTGACCGCGTCGGCAGGGGGATTACCATTCCGATGCTGGATCTGGCCCGGGTTGAAGTACTTAAAGGACCGCAGGGCACGCTGTACGGAGAAGGATCCATTGGTGGCACCATCCGGTACATTACCAATAGTCCAAGCCTTGATGGTTCTCCGGATCTAACCATAGAGGCCACCGGCAATTCTGTCGATGATGGTGGTGACGGGTACCGATTTATGGTGGCCGGTAATTTACCCATTAATTCCGACACCTTTGGTGTAAGGCTCGTGTATTTTAACGAGGTCCGTCCCGGTTGGATTGACAGCATTTTCTGGGGTGACGAGGCCAATGAAAACGAACGAGAGTCCTATCGGTTGAAAGCACTCTGGGCGCCTACGGCAACTTTTGATATCAACTTTATGTACCAGCATTACGAATCCGAACAACTCGCCGGTTCTCGCAGTGAGCCTGACTTTATTAATAGGGGGTTTACTCATCGAAATATTGAGGAAGATTATGATCTGTACCAGTCGACTCTAAACTGGGACATAACCGACACTATCACCATGACCAGTTCCACCAGCTGGCAGGATCGTACTGCCAATACACCCAGTGATGTGTCTGGTTTTGTACTCCCAATTGAGGCGGCGTTTTTTCCGGGAACAACCGTTTTCGCGCCACTATTCAACCATGATTTTATCGTTCCGCCAGAAGACGCGATTTCGCAGATCGGGTTTTCATTCCCTTCCACAACTGAGTCCTTCAACCATGAGACCCGTTTTAGCGGCACCTATGGAGACGATCTTTTCTGGACTGCCGGGATTTTTTACAAGGATCAGGATTTCAGCACCGATGCATTCAGTGTGTGGTATCCGGTTGCAGACGTTATAGACGGTGTTGGTCATGAAGTAGAAGGGGTATTTTCCACCGAGGCCCTGTCCTTTTTTGGTGATGTAAATTATGTAATTAACGATCAGTGGGAGGTGAACTTTGGAGCGCGACGATATTCGGACGATCGCAGTTCAGATGTCGTAGGTAGCACTTTTGGG
>JAESQX010000152.1 GCA_016764875.1 Gammaproteobacteria bacterium | reverse complement strand
GTTGCAGTCCGCTGCATGACCACTCTGCCACTCAGCCTTAATTTTTACTTTCTGCTGCCGGGATTTACTCCCCGGGCTTATTTTTTAACCAGAACTACCTATCGGCCCAGGGCAGCAATTTCTGACCTGTGTTACCCTTTGGTAAGAATCCTGCTGGCTTAAGTGTGGTACTGGAATTGGAGCGGGAAACGAGATTCGAACTCGCGACCCCGACCTTGGCAAGGTCGTGCTCTACCAACTGAGCTATTCCCGCATATTCAAGGGCGCTTATTCTACTGGCCAAGCCTTTGAAGTCAAGAGACTTTGGGCCCTGGCGCTATGTTTGCCCCTTGTTTATTCCGTGCTGCTTCCCTCGTCTGTGTCAGCCGACAAATGGCTCCACGCGCCCTTGAAATAAATGTACATGGAATACAAGCTGAGCGCTGCGGCCACATAGATCAGCACATAACCTGTCTGCCAGTATAGGGCCGGGCCATTGGGATCTACCACCAGCAAGATAATAATGGCGATCATCTGTACCGTGGTTTTCACCTTACCGGCAAAGGCTACTGCAACCACATCCCGCTTGCCCCGGGTGGCCATCCATTCCCGCAGGGCCGACACCATAATTTCCCGGCCGATAATGATACTTACCGGAAGAATAAACCAGACCGTTGAGTAGCTTGCCACCAGCAGCACCAGCACCAGAGACACCAGTAATTTGTCCGCCAGCGGATCGAGAAACGCGCCGAACTCGGAGGTCTGCCTAAGCCGTCGCGCCAGATATCCGTCCAGCCAGTCGGTAAAGCTGGCAATGGCAAAAACAACGGCAGCCCACAGGGAATGGCCGGGGAAATCCGCGAAATACAATGCCACTACGACGGGAATCAGGGCGATACGAATAATGCTTATGGTATTGGCGAGGGTCATTGAGGCGGTTACCAGTTACTGTAATTCTTGAAGGCCAAGGTTGCGCCAGTGATTATTGTAGCTGTTTTTTGTCGGCACACAGGCAGGCTTCTATCAAACCATCAGGACGCTTAAAGCGTATTATGCCTAGTCACTGTGCAAGTGGCTATAAATGGTTTCCGCCAGTTTATTACTGATTCCGTTTACCCTGGCCAGGTCTGCTTCACTGGCCCGTTTGATCTCTTGACGGCCACCGAAATATATCAACAGATCGCGGCGGCGTTTTGGGCCTAACCCCGGAATCTGCTCCAGCGTGGATTTCCGGCGGCTCTTCTCCCGGCGTGCACGGTGGCCTGTAATGGCAAAGCGATGTGCCTCGTCTCTTACCTGCTGCAACAAACGCAATGCGGCGGAATCCGTCACCATGGCTATCTCGGTAAAGTTACCCCCGCTGTCGGCCAGAAACAGGGTTTCCTGCCCTGCCCGGCGGCTTATCCCCTTGGCGATGCCCAGCAGCAATATCCCCTGAACCTGGTATTGTTCAAGAACACTCAGGGCCTGGGTCAACTGCCCTTTGCCGCCATCAATTAATAATATATCCGGCACTTTCTCCATGCCACCCTCTTCACCCCGGGCCAATCTGGCAAAACGCCGTTCCAGTGCTTGTTGCATGGCGGCATAATCATCTCCGGGCGTAATATCCTTGATGTTGAAGCGACGATAATCGGATTTTACCGGGCCGTTTACATCAAACACCACGCAGGATGCCACGGTGCTCTCGCCGGAGGTGTGGCTGATATCGAAACACTCTATACGCTGAGGAGCCTCAGCCAGTTTCAGCGTGTCCTGCAGCAGTTGAAAGCGTTGCTGCTGGTTCTGACGATTACTGACAAAACTGCTGAGGGCCTCATTGGCATTGGTGCTGGCCAGTTCCAGCCATCTAGCGCGATGCCCCCTCACCCGATGTGACAGTTTGACTTTGTGCGCTGCACAGTACGTTAAGGCCTTAGCCAGCTCCTGGGCATCTTCGGGATCATGGCTGAGGATCAGTTCGCCCGGGATATTGGCGGATTTACCAGCCTCGGCGTTGCGTAGATAATACTGCCCGATAAATGCAGAAAGTAGTTGAGATTCACTGTCTAACAGTTTGAATTTAGGATAGAAATTCTTGCTTCCTATTATGCGGCCGGCGCGAGCATAAATAACGTGAACACAATTGTAAGGCCCTTTGGTTGCAGCGGCCAGTATGTCGGCATCAGCACCCTGATTAGCCACATGCTGCTGATCCTGAATGCGGCGCAAATCTATTACCTGGTCTCGGATTCGAGCCGCTTTCTCAAATTCCTGCTGCTCGGATGCCTGTTCCATATTGGCCGTGAGCTCCCGGGTCAGGGCATCACTTTTTCCCCGCAGAAACAGGGCCGAATAGTGCACATCCTCGGCATAATCCGTCGCTGAAATTAGCCCCACACACGGTGCGGTACAGCGGTTAATCTGATACTGCAAACAGGGCCGTGACCGATTCTTGAAGTAGCTGTCTTCACACTGCCTGACTCGAAACACTTTCTGCAGAATCTGCAATGTATCCCGGGTAGCATGGGCGCTGGGATAGGGTCCGAACAGTGTCCCCTTGCGCTTTCGGCTGCCGCGATAAAATGCCAGTCGCGGATAGTCTTTATTTTCGGTAAGCAGAATGTAGGGGTAGGACTTATCGTCCCGAAGCTGAATGTTATAGGCCGGCTTGTGAGACTTGATCAGGCTTTGTTCAAGTAACAGGGCTTCGGTTTCGTTACTCGTGATGGTGACATCAATATCCGCCACCTTGGTGATCATGGCGATAGTCTTTTCGGTTAGCCCCGAGGCTCGAAAATAACTGCCTACCCGGTTCTTCAGGTTTTTGGCCTTGCCCACGTATAGAACCTGGCCATTTTCATCCAGCATTCTGTAGACACCGGGGCGTGAACTCAGAGTGGCGAGAAACGCCTTGTGATCAAACTGAGAGGCAGAACGTGACCTGGGCATTGATGTGGCTACTGTTTGGTTGTGGATGGTTCAGCCCGTAGTGATAGAGCTGATAAAGGTTTTTGCCAGGTAGGAATTATAAGAAGCTCTGTGGGGAGAAGCGACTATTTAACGTAACAACGGACCGTGGCTCGCTAAAGGCTTTGCCGCCGCTTGTCATAATCCATGTAATCTTCGGAGGTGTCACAGATACCATGCTTCATGGCAAGAATGGTTAATTCAACATCGTTCTTGATGCCCAGTTTCTCGAAAATGCGATAACGATAGGTGTAAACAGTTTTGGGGCTGAGTTTCAGGCGCTCGGCTACGGAGCTTACCTTGTTACCATCTGACAAGGCCATGGCTATCTGCAGTTCCCGTTTCGACAATTTTTCAAAAAGAACTTTCTTGCCCTTGTTGAAGGGGTCAGTGGCCAGAGTTATTGCCACCGAGGAAGTAATATAATGCTTGCCTTCCTTTACCAGGCGTATAGCTTGCATCAACTCAGCTACCGGCACATTCTTGGTGATAAATGCCCAGGCACCAGCAGATAGCATGCGGGAAGGAATAACCCCCACATCGATAGAAGACATGCCTATTACCCGCACTTTGGGGTGCAGTTGTTTAATCAGCTGAGCGGCTTCAATTCCGCCAATTCCCGGCATCTTAACGTCCATCAGCACCACGTCGACGGCGACCGTTTGCAATAGAATCAGGGCTCCCTCACCACTTTCGGCATGCCCTACAACAACAATATCAGACTCATCCTCAATCAGACGCGCAACACCATAGCGAAACAGGCAATGATCATCGACAATCATTACCTTGATGGGTGGCTTTTGCGAGAAGTTATAAGTCAACACGGCGTCCTTTGTTTTTATACGAAAAATTGAAGGCTTTTACGGCGATCTTCCCTGACAGGTATCGCCAAAGCTTATGTCTGCCGGTGAGCCTGGTTCAGTTATCACCCAAGCCCGAGAAGCAAAATAACATAATTGTCTGGCCCTACACAAATTTTGTGGGCAAAACCGATAGAAGTCTCCCAACCACAAAATTGGCATATTACCTCTCTATAGCTTTATGTAGACAGACCTCTAACTCTACAAAAAGCAACATAAGAGCATATCGGTAACGATGACGAATGCCTTAATAACACCAGGGTCATACTATGCGTACTTCCGGTTCTAGTTCTACGGAAAACCTTTCCGCCACGGATTGCTGCATGGCCCTGGCCAGCTGCATTACATCAGCGCCGCTGGCACCGCCATGGTTAACAATTACCACCGCCTGATGCTCATGAACACCAACCGCCCCCTGACGCCGGCCCTTCCAGCGTGTCTTGTCGAGAAACCAGGCGGCAGGTATTTTTATCAACTCTGGAGATTCCGGCTGAGGGAACCCCGGCACATCGCCGTAATCTGCCAACAATCTCTCGTACTGCTGCCGGGAAACTAGGGGGTTTTTGAAAAAGCTGCCGCAATTTGGCAGCAGCTCTGGATCAGGAAGCTTACTTCGACGCACCGCCATCACCGCATTGGCCACCTGTTCCGGCGTTACGGCCGCCGAATCTGTGGTGGCCAATTCGGATGCAAGAGCCGGGTAGCCTATTTCAGGCGATGCCCTGGTCTCCAACCTCAAACTGACGCAGGTGATCACAACCTGGCCCTCCAGGGAATGTTTGAAAATGCTGTCACGGTAGCCAAACTCACAAGCGTCCCGGTCCATCATCAGGGTCCGTCCGCTGGATACTTCAACGGCTTCAAGGCCCACAAAAACGTCGGCCAGTTCCACCCCGTAGGCACCGATATTCTGAATCGGTGCGGCACCGACTGTTCCTGGTATTAATGCAAGGTTTTCAATGCCATAGAGTTTATTTTTCAGACAATACATTACTAGTTGATGCCAGTTTTCTCCGGCACCGGCCAACAACTCAACCTGCTCTGTACCCAGCGGATTGGTTTCGATTCCCCTCAGAGCAATATGTACCACAAGACCAGGGTAATCCGCTGTGAAAAGCACATTGCTGCCGCCCCCCAACACAAACAGTGGCAGTTCCTGTTCTACCGCGTAAGCCATGGCCTGTACCAGGTCCTGCTTTGAGCGAACCTCGCCGTAAGCCCTGGCCTTGGCGGGTACGGCAAAGCTGTTGCAATGGGAAAGATCGTAGTTCTGGTGGATGTCCATATTTGACAGTAATTGACTAGATATTGGCGGTGGGTTATGAAGTTCGAGCCAGTCTTTTACCTTTAATTCAGATGCCGGCGAACAAGTTCGTTTAACAGATTGTCCGATGCTTCTTCCACCATATCCAGCACCAGTTCAAATCCATCATCGCCACTGTAATACGGATCCGGCACGACTTCTTCCTCACGATCAGAATAGGACAGAAATAGCGCCAGCTTATGCTGACAGTCCTCAGGACAACTCGCCTTGAGTTCACTCAGATTTTCATGGTCCATGGCCAGTATGTAGTCATACTCATGGAAATCCGCGGCCTGAACCTGACGCGCTCTCAGATCATCCAGGGGGTAACCCCTGGCCTTGGCGGCACTGGCGGCACGGTGGTCCGGACTTTGCCCTATATGCCAGTCGCCAGTGCCGGCAGAATCCACCATGATTCTGTTCTGCAGGTTGTGGCTATTGATACGCTGTTGAAATACCCCGTGGGCGGTTGGCGAGCGACAGATATTGCCAAGGCAAACCATAAGCACTTTGATAACAGTTATTTCATCTGAGGAAGACATAAGCTGGCTGAGCTACAGTTTGCCGGAGGCGAGATAAACCCGCACGGCTTCCAGATCACGCTCTGTATCAACTCCCCCGGGGACATTCTCCGATGCCACTTCCATATGGATCTTAACCCCGTGGTAGAGGGCCCTGAGTTGCTCCAGTTTCTCCTGAATCTCCAGTTGACTATGAGGCCAGCTGACGAATTGATTCAGGGTGCTCACCCTGTAGGCATAAATGCCAATATGGCGTCGACAATTTCTCGCCTGTGCATTGCTCCCGTAAGGTATCGTGGCGCGACTGAAGTAAAGAGCGTAACCATGCTCGTCACAGACGACTTTTACGGCATGGGAATCGTCGATTTCTTCGGCGTCACTGATGGTTTCATAAAGTGAACTAATACCGGCGGCTTCATGGATATCAAGATTGTGGGCCACCTGATTGATCGCCGCCGGCGGCATCAGGGGCTCATCTCCCTGTACGTTAACCACGATGGCGTCTTCGGACAGTTTCAGGGCGGCCGCTACTTCGTGAATGCGATCAGTGCCGGAACGGTGGTCACTGGAAGTCAGGTACACTTTTGCGTCAAACTTTTCTGCAGCGGCCTGAATGCGCTCATCGTCAGTAGCAATATAGACAGCGGTCGCGTCACTGGCCAGCGCCCGTTCATAAACGTGTTGCAGCATGGGCTTGCCGTTGATGTCCAGCAAGGGTTTGCCGGGCAGCCTGCTGGATTCATAACGAGCCGGAATGATTACGGTGAAGTTCAACGGTATTTCTCTCGCTCTTGTGAATCCAGTTTTCTGGCTTTGTCACTCAACATTACGGGAATATCATCCTCTATCGGGTAGGCAAGGCCATCAAGCGTGCAAACAAGCTCGGCGGTGCTTTTATCGTATTTTAACTCACCCTTACAAACGGGGCACACCAGAATACTCAGTAATTTTTGATCAAGGCTCACTTCAATTTTATCTCTTTCGAATAATCAAATGGAGGTTTTGTGCAACAACCTCTTCATGGCAAAGACATTCTATTTCAATTCTTGTACTGCTCGCAAAGTTGTCGAATTTCCTCCAGCAGTTGTTGCTGAAATTCCTCTGGTAAAACGGCTTTAATTTCCAGATACCAGAAGTTAGGTCGAGCAAAGCTCTGGCACTTTACGGCGTCTTTTTCTGTCATCACAATAGGTTGACGTTCATCTTTTGCCAGCCCTTCGAAGTCCTGTTCGGTAAAGGGATGGTGATCGGGAAAATCATGTTGCTGCAATTTGTAAGGTAATTTAGCCAGCAAACCAAAAAAACGATCAGGATTGCCGATCCCGGTTATACCATGAATAGTGGTGCCCATATTAAACGGTGCGCCTCTAAATGGTTTCTTTTCACCACTTAAAATGTTGATCAAAAAAGTGGGTTCCACAGTCATTTCGCTTGCGTGCTGTAGTGCAGGGTGACTTGTTTCCCTCTCTATTGGCCCGTTAACCACCACGTGTTGTACTGATTTCAGTCGGCTGACTGGTTCACGCAAGGGGCCTGCTGGCAAACACATTTCATTGCCAAATAAACGTTCACCATCCACCACCGCAATTTCAATATCTCTGGGCAACGGGTAATGCTGTAACCCATCATCACTGAGCACAACATCACATTTAAAATCGCTGCATATCTTAGCCAACGCGCGTTTGCGATCCGGATCAATCACCACCGGGCAGTTCAGCTTCCGGGCGATTAACAAGGCCTCGTCACCAACCTCATCGACGTCGGAATCGCTATCAACACAAAACGGATAGTGGGGTGCCTTGCCAAGATAGCCGCGACTTATAACGCCTGGATTCAGCCCCGCTTCACGCAACATATTACCGAGCTTGATTATTAATGGCGTTTTGCCGGTACCGCCCACAGTGATATTACCGATCACCACAACCGGCACAGATGGTCTGTGGGTTTGACTTCCTGATGTTTGAAAATACTTGCGAATTGAACTCAGCAGTTGAAACAGTTTGGCTACCGGCCAAAGCAGTATTAACCATGCTGCTTTTTGGTACCAGGCCCGCTCCAGAAATTGCATTACCCCTCCGCGCTACTGTAATCAGTAAACTGCATTCGATGTAGTTTCGCATATTGCTTGTTCAGTTCAAGTAACCGGGCGTGATTACCCGATTCCACGATGCGGCCATCGTCCATAACCAGTATCAGGTCTGCACTTTCAATAGTGGACAATCTATGCGCAATTACAATAGTGGTTCGCCCCTGCATCAATGTTTTCAGAGCCTGTTGTATGTGTTGTTCAGATTCCGAGTCCAATGCCGAGGTGGCTTCATCCATAATAAGGATAGGAGCGTCTTTGAGTAGCGCCCTGGCAATGGCAAGACGTTGCCTCTGGCCACCGGACAACTGCGCTGCGTCATCCCCTACTTCTGTATCCAGACCTTCGGGCAAGCGCTCAATGAATTCCATCGCGTGGGCACTACGGGCCGCACTGACAATCTTGTCCTGGACCGCTCTCTTGTCGATGCCGTAGGCAATGTTTTCTGCCACAGAACCATTAAACAGCACTACCTGTTGCGTCACTAGAGATATCTGGTTACGCAGGTCCCTCAGTGCGTAGGCGGATAGAGGCACATCATCCAGCAATATCTGACCACTGTTGACGTCATAGAAACGCGGAATCATACTCACCAGGGTCGATTTACCGCTACCGGATTTTCCAACCAGGGCAATCACCTGCCCAGGCTCGGCGGTAAATGAAATATCGTGTAGTGCTGGTATATCCTTTCCGTAGGAAAACCCTACGTTTCTGAATTCCAGCTTGCCCCTGGCTCGATCGACGTGGAAATCTCCATCATCTATTTCCGGGGGCTCATCAAGTAAATTAAAAATACTCTCCGCGGCCGAAATGCCCCGCTGAATCACCGCATTAACCTGGGATAGCTGCCGTATGGGTTTTGCCAATAAACCAGCCATGGTGAGAAATGCCACAAAATCACCCGCCGTTTTATCAGCAAAGAAACTCGGGGACATGGCCAGCCAGATGAGTACCGCCAGGGCAATACTTACCAGAAATTGAATAAACGGTGTGCTGATGGCACGGGTCAGAGCCATCTTCATATTCTGTCGGCGGTTACGTTCGCTGACCTTGTTGAATCGCTGCGAGATAAAATCCTTGGCGCCAAAAGTACGTATTACCTGGCTCCCTTTTATGGCCTCGTTAGTGATCTGGGTGACATCCCCCATTGAGTCCTGCATCTGAGTGCTGTACTTACGGAAGCGCTTGGTGGCGGCCCCCACTGTCTTCCCCACCAGGGGCGCTATAACAAGAAAGGTAAGGCTCAGCTTCCAGTCCGCAATAAGCAACGCTGTCATCAAACCAATTACCGTCAAGCCTTCTCGCAAAGTAACGGTCAGCGCATTACTGGCTGCACCGGTAATCTGGGTTACATCATAAGTGATCTTGGAAACCAGTTTCCCGGCGCTGCTACGATCATAATAGGCAACGGGTAAGTCAAGCATGTGCTGAACCATCTCAGTACGCAGCTTATGCACCACATGATTAGCCACATGGGTGATGCTGTAACTGCCCATAACACCACCAATGCCCCGAACCACGACGATAAGCACGCAGAGTAAAGGGCTGAGAATTCGCAGGTCGGCAAAGTTCTCTGCTTCAATGGCATCTACAGTCCAGCCCAGCCACTGTGCCGTGGCCACATTGGTGGCGGCAAAAATAATATATCCGACAATACTTATCACGAAGGCCGGTAGATGGGGTTTTATGTAGGTAAGCAGGCGCTTGTATAAATGCCAGCCATGCTGACTGCCATCGTGGCGTTCAGAATTAGTCATAGAACTTACTATTGTGGGCTGTTACAGCCTATCACTGCAATGCAGAATCGCTATCAGGTCCAGCAGACCGTTGGGTTGCGATGCTAAGCCTGGTAAATCCCAATTGTCCAATTCCATCCATGGCGGTGACCACAGACTGGTGGGTTGCCTCAGCATCGGCAATTAACAGGATAGGAATAGACCTGTCGCTTTCGGAGACCTGTTCCAAACCCTGCATCAGGGTACCAAGTTCCGTGTTTACAAGCGAACGTCCATTAATGGAGTAAGATCCGGATTTACTGACAATGATCTCAATTTGATCCGGATTGTTTTCGGAGAGAGAGGCATCTGCCTCGGGCAGGTTTACCAGTAGCCTGGTTTCCTTGGTAAAGGTAGTGGTGACCATAAAAAATATCAGCAGCAGAAACACCACATCGATCAGTGGTGTGATATTGATGTCGAGTGGATCCCGTTTCCTGCGTTTGAATTTCACGTATCGCTCTCTTTAACCTCGACTGATCGATCCGTGTGCAGAGCATCAACCAGCTTGACGGATTCCTGCTCCAGGTTTAACACCAGGCTGTCTACCTTGCTGGTGAAAAACCGATGAAACATGAAGGTGGGAATCGCCACAGTTAATCCAGCGGCTGTTGAAATCAGCGCTTCTGAAATACCGCCGGCCAACGCATTGGCGTTACCCGTGCCCTGCAACATGATCTCACTGAATACACTGATCATCCCGACCACGGTGCCCAGCAATCCCATCAACGGAGTAATGGCGGCGATGGTGCCCAGGGTGTTCAGATACCGTTCCATATCATGAATCACCTGCGCGGCGGCCTGCTCTATACTCTCCAGCATGACCCCCCGGCCGTACTTGGAATTCAACAAACCGGCTGCCAGAATTTGCCCCAGGGGGGATGAAAGTCTGAGTTCCTTTAACTTGCTGGAATCCAGTTGATTGTTTTTTATCCAGGTCCAGACCTGGGCCAGCACGTGTTTGGGTGTGATCCGTGCGGCACTGAGAGTCCAGAACCGTTCGATTATGATCGCTATTGCCAAAATCGAACTCAGGATAATGGGAACCATTAACCACCCACCTGCACTAATTAGTTCAACCACTCTGCTTCTCCTGCTGTCAAGCGCAATACTGTACCATATTCCTTTGACGGCACGGATTCCTTGCGGGAATTCACATTGCTACACAGTAATGGCACATTTCCCACCCAGGTTTCCGCTATTTGGACCCGATTTTTGATCAATGCCAGTATTTTGGTCGCTGCTCCCGATATAACTCGACTCTGGCTTGTGCTATCCCTTGTTCCAGATAGACGCTGATCATACCGGCCGCCGAAGTGTTAAACAGCCGCGATCCAATCCCGCGAAAACGACTTTGCACGGCCTCGGTGGGGTGCCCGAACTGACTGCGATAACCGGCCGAAAAAATCACCACCTGCGGTTGCAGCGCGTTTACCAACCTCGCAGTGGAAGAAGTATTACTGCCATGGTGCGCCGCCACCAGGATGTCGCCAGCCAGGGTAGCTTTAGTTTGCCGAAGCAGCCGCTGTTCCATAGGAGCTTCAATATCTCCCGGCAGTAAAATGCTGTGCCCACCCATTTGTATCTGTAAAACGCAGGAGCCGTTGTTGGCGCTCAACCCAGAGGGGTTTTCCGGATGCAGGATATTAAATCGAACCCTGTCCCAACTCCACTTTTGTCCCGCCCTGCACGGCTGTGCATTTACCAGCGGATCCGACTCCGGGATGCTGGTCAGTATGTTTTTCACGGCAATATTCTGTACCAGGCCATGTACGCCTCCAGCGTGATCATTGTCAGCATGACTGACTATCAGAAGATCCACTTCCGTGATGCCCATGGATGTTAAAACCGGGCCTACGATGGCCGCGCCGCTGTCAAAACCACCGACAAAACTTGCTCCGGTGTCATACACAAGCACGTGATTGGCGGTGCGGATTATAATGGCCAGTCCCTGCCCCACATCCAATACGTGAAGCTCCAGAACATCATTGCTGCGAGAATCCGGGCGGGGAAATATCAACGGCATCAGCAGTAACATTCCCAGCAAGCGATAACTACCGAAAGCGGGTAACAGCATTAATAGACAACCCACCGCACTGAACAGCAGTATCAACCTGAAATCAACGCTTACCCGCCAGCTCCCCGGTGACCAGTTATTATTGGCAATCCATTCAAGACCCACGAACATAATTCCTAAAAGGGTATCGCTGCAGTAAAACAACAAGCCGCCCAGATCTGGCCAGATTCCCATCACCACCGTGCCCAGCAGACACAAGGGCACAATCAGCCAGCTCACCAGCGGTATGGCGACAATGTTGGCTATGGGCGATACCAGTGAAAACTCGCCCAGCCAGATAGTCAGTGGCATGAGCAAGGCGATGAAAACCACGAGTTGGGATTTACCCCATTTTCTCCATAATTTGCCAGAGGTTGACTCCGGGCCGACTTGAAACTCTCCGGCAAAAACCAGTAACAGCCCGGCAACTGCTAAAAATGACAACCAGAAACCTGCCCCAAGTGCTGCGAATGGATCAAGCAGCAATACCACCACCAGGGCCAGCAATAATGAAAATGAAGGGGCTTGTGGTAGTGCCAGCAACTTGGCCAACATAAAAACGGCAACCATCACCAGCGCCCGTTGAGTGGGAAGTGAAAACCCGGCACCCAGACTATAGATACAGGCACCCGCCAGTGCTGAGAGCGCGCCCGCTTTTTGCGCCGGAAACCTCAACGCCGTTATGGGCATTAATCGCCACAGGAAACAGCCTGAAAGATAGAAAAGCCCGGCAACAAAACCGATATGCAATCCCGACACCACCACCAGATGATTGGTTCCGCTATCAGTGAATACCTGCCATTGGTGGTTTGAAATAAGAGACCTGTCGCCCAACGTCAGGGCCAGGATAATCGCTTGCTGCTCAAATCCGGCGGTGAGATTTACAATCTGCGTTCTCAAGTCATCGCGTATCCCCAGAACGGAAAAGCCACCCTCGCCCAGAAACTGGTTGGCGCTGTTTTCCCTGACGTAACCTTTACCACTGATGCCCTGCTGAAACAGCCATGCCTCATAGTCGAAGGTTCCGGGATTGGCAAAACCATGAGGCCGTTTTAACCTTACCTGGAATTTCCAGCGTTGCCGTGCATCGATGATTTTCGAACCATAATAGTTCAGCAGGATTTTTTGACCGAGGTATTCCACCGGTCCAGTTTCTATAAAAAACCTGAACTGTCTTGTAATCCCTCGCGTTTCAGGAAGGCTGGCGACATAGCCGGTTACCATAAAATCCACGCCTTCCAATTCAAGCGGTAGACGTTGTTGCAGCCGCTGCTGTGCATTCGCAACATGCCATGCGACACCCGCAAGAAATAGCAGACTGATGCCTGCAAAGAGTAACAATGGACGGGCGGATTTTTTTTGCCCGATAAACAGGAGCAGGAGAAGGATCAACAAAAACAGCAGCAGAATATCCAGACCCGGCAAGGTATGGAAAAATCCAACGGCAATCACCCCTGTGGCGAATGCGGCCATCCCTGAGCGCATGTTATATAACCTGTATTGAGAACCGATCTATGCTCTGACTAAAACTAGTAAAACCAATCGGGAAAAGCCAGGTTTCGGGATAATGATTTAATCGAGGCGCAAGGCCTCGGCGGGCTGCACCGCCGCCGCACGTCGTGCTGGATACAAGGTGGCCAGCAGAGATAGAAATAGAACTCCCACAGAGATGGTTACAATATCCTGCCACTTTATTTCTGAAGGCAGGAAATCCAGGGGGTAAACTTCAGCGTTGAGCAACTGTATACCCAACACCGACTCGATAAATGCAGCAAATTCCCCGACACCAAGCGACGCCAGCACGCCCAGTATCACACCAATAACTGTACCGATAAGACCCACCATACAACCCTGATACATGAAAATGCGATTGATGGTACGAGGGCTCGCACCCATGGTTCGTAGTATCGCTATGTCTGACCTTTTATCGCGAACCACCATGATCAGGCTTACTACCAGGTTGAAGGCAGCCACCGCTATAAGCAGCCAGAGCATCAGGCCCACTATGGTGCGGGAAAACAGAATATTTTCATAAATACTGCCGAATAAGCGGGTCCACGTGGTCAATTGCAGGTCGGTGGATAGTTCACTTTGCAGTTCGATCCGTACCTGATCAGCGCTGAGCACGTCCTGTAGTTTAATCCGTAGACCGGTATAAGGCCCTCGCAATTTGAACAATGCTCTTGCGGCAGCAATATTAATAACCGCCAGTTCACTGTCCAGCTCAAGCGTTCCTACCCGGTAAATACCGGTGACAGTGAAGGCCCGGTAAGATGGCAGCGGCGTCAAAGGATTAACATTAACAGCCAGGGAAAACAGGTCGACCTTGTCCCCTATCCCCACGCCCAGGTTGTCTGCAAGGGACTGGCCCAGCACAATACCCCAACGCTGGTTTTGTAGTTCCTCTAATGAACCCGACACTATGAACTTATCAATTCGGGAAATTTCCAGCTCCCGTTCAGCATCGATTCCGTTTACCAGCACTCCCTTGCTGAATTGCCCGCTGGATATGACACCGGTTTTTTCGATTAACGGTGCGGTTGCCAACACATCAGGTCGCTGCTGTACCAGGTCTTCCAGATTCTGCCAGTCTTGCTGAGAGTAGTTTTCTTCAGTGGAAATTGTGATATGTGGCACTATTGAGAGAATATTTTCACGCACTTCCCGGTCGAACCCGTTCATCACCGACAGCACGGTGATTAAAATTGTGACCCCTAATGCCAGCCCAAAAATCGACATGGCGGACATAAAAGAAACCAGTTGGCTGCGTTTGCCCATACTCACGTAACGCATGGCAATATAGCGAGCAAATGACGGTGAGCTTTTGCTAGGCATATTCCTGCAACTTTCCATCGATAAGCCGTAGTTTTCTATCCAGCGTAGAAGCAAGTTCTTCATCGTGGGTCACAACGATAAAACTGATATCCAGAGTCTTATTCAACTCCAGCATTAATTGCTGCACTTCCCTGGCCGTTTGACGATCCAGGTTTCCAGTGGGTTCATCCAGTAGCACGCACTTTGGTTCGGTTACCAGGGCCCGGGCGATTGCGACCCGTTGCCGCTCGCCGCCGGACAATTCAGCAGGCTTATGATCCAGCCGGGCGCCCAGACCAACTTTCTCCAACATCAGTTTCGCTCTTGATTCTGCTTCGGCCACATTCAAGCGCGCGATAAGAAGAGGCATGGCAACATTCTCCTGTGCGGTAAATTCTCCCAGCAGGTGATGGAACTGATAAACAAAACCAAGGTACCGATTACGCAATTTCCCTCTTTCAGCTTCGCTCAAAGAGGCCGCATTGCGACCGGCGACGATCACCTGTCCTTGGGTTGGGATATCCAGACCACCCAGAAGATTAAGCAGGGTTGTCTTGCCTGAGCCAGAGCTACCCAGAATGGCAACCTTCTCACCGGGAAATACTTTAAGGTTTACATCAGTGAGCACCTGTATCGGCTGTGGCCCTCCCGAATAAACCTTCTTCAAATGACGACATTCAAGTACTGCAACACCTGCCGGTTCGGTGACAGAATTTTGAGGTTGTAGCGAATCACTCATAGCTTACTCATACCTTAAAACCTCGGCAGGCTGTATCCGCGCAGCCCGGTAGGCGGGATATAGCGTGGCCAGAAAACTAATCAACATGGCAGTCAGGCTAATTACCAGCACATCACCCCAGATTAGTTCTGACTGCAGGAACGAAATCATGTAAATCCGGTCAGGGGCTAACAACGTATTAATCAGGTTTTCAAATACCATGGCAACGCTGTGAAGATTCAGTGCAATAGTGACTCCCAGCGCTGTACCTAACAATACCCCCAGCAATCCTGCCACTGTGCCTTGCACAATAAAAATTCCCATGACGGTGCTTTTACTGGCTCCCATGGTGCGCAGTATTGCAATATCCGCACCTTTGTCTGCCACCACCATAACCAGGGTGGAAACGATATTGACTGCACCGATGATGACTATCATCAACAACATGAAGCCGGTAAGCATTTTTTCCATACGCAAGGCATCAAAAAGGGTGCGCTGACTCTCAGTCCACGGGATAATCCGTAGTTCGTTGCCATGAGTATCGATTCCGGCAAAGGCTTTCTCCGCAATCTCTGCCGCATTAAATACATCGTCGACCCGAAGTCTTAATTGGGGCGTTTGCCCATCAAACAGTTGCAGGGCTTTATCGAGGCTTATCAGCGCCACATTACCATTGCCATAAAAGCCGAAGTCTGCGGTTCCCAGAACCGAAAAGCCCTTGGCATCCTGGAGGGAACGCCCCAACAAGCTACGCAGTGGCGTTATGCTGAGGGACTGATTATTAATAATCCCCAGATCCCTGGCCAGACGGGAACCCAATATAATGCCGTTTTCAATATTGGCCATTTCGCTCAACAGACTTTGAAACTGGACACTACCTTTATCCATCACAGTCAGTTCGGCAGTGGCATCCACTCCCCGCAGGCGAATGAACTGATCCCGCCCCTGGAACCGTATCAATGCCTCACCTTCGAGAAACGGCGCAGCCGCAAGCACCCCGGGCTGATTGACAACCTGCTCTGACAGTTTATACCAGTCATCCGATGCCGCTGGAGTGGAAACCACAATATGGGGAACTGATTTAAGGGCTTCTTTACGCATGATAGTGGTTGAGCCATTGATAACCGACAGCACCACGATCATCGCCAACACACCAAGGCTAATACCCAGCATGGAAATAACGGAAACGAAGGAGACAAACAGGTTACGTTTTCTGGTTTGCGTGTAGCGTAAACCTACAAATAAGGTAACCGGCTTGAACATAGGGTGGGAACCAAAAAGTGGATTCTATTGGGTGGGAGACCGGTCTGTCAGAGCAGAT
Source organism: Gammaproteobacteria bacterium (assembly GCA_016764875.1). GTDB lineage: Bacteria > Pseudomonadota > Gammaproteobacteria > Pseudomonadales > Pseudohongiellaceae > NORP240. The sequence continues at coordinate 2,109 of JAESQX010000152.1, read as the reverse complement.
CCTCATGCCTTTGCAACAACCTGTGTACGGTTTTAAAACTAATGGGAACCAGGGGTGTGCTGACTTCCCTTGATATGGAGCGTAATGACTTACCCTGCTTTTTCAACTGAATAATTCGTTTCAGTACACGCTGCTCCATAGGGTTTTCAATCAGGCGACCGTTTTCATGAATCATGTAACCAAATGGCCTGCTACCACCAAGGTACCGCCCTTTGGATCGCTGCTTTTGCTTCACACCCTTGATGCGCTCGGCGGATCTGCGTTTTTCCAGGGCTGAGAACATCCTTGCAACCCGCTCAAAATTTACCGTGAACAGAGGCTCTGTGACGTCGCCCCCTAATTGAACAATATGCAGGGCAACGCCCTTTTGCTTGAGGCTTTCAATGGTAACAACGGCGTCATGGCAGGAACTGAATATACGTTCAAGACTACTGGTGATCACGATATCGCCTTCCCTGACCAGATTGAGAAGTCGTAATCCGCTGGCTCTGCCGGAAAATTCCACATTCCAATTCACATCAACATCGCTCATGGACTCACTCAGAACCCATTGATTACGCAGGCAGTGAGTTCGAATTGTCAGTAAATCACGCTCCATTAGTGCATCTGCATTGCCGTTAATCTGGTCGTGCTCAAGTTCGGAGAATCTGCAGTAGGAATAAATTGTCATAATATCCTGGCTTTATTTCTTTTAAAAACAGATGGTTATCAGTGTCTTATAAGGCAATATCAAAATTCTGTCTGTAAGTTTTTGCTGGTTTGGGCTTGTGTCCTTGTAAGGACAAAGCCACAATTTAAGCTATTGTAAACTTAAGACAAATTTAGAAGCAAGAAACAAAGCATCTGCGTTGACGGTAATGCGACGCGTATCCTATAAAAAGCTCGCATCTCATTGTTTTATTTGCGTTTTCAGGCAACAGTTGTATTGAGTTAGCAATACAAGACTGTTATATTGGCGGAGTTTTAGCGAAGACTCGCAGTTAAAAGTGCTTCGTTTGCCCGATTTTAGGGCCAGATTGCAGCCGGATCGTATGTTTGCAGGTAGACAGGTTGCATCAAAAACGGCCGAATATCGGCTTTGCTGGGTATCAGGTCTCCTGCAGACCCCCGCGGTAAGCAAAAACAAGCAACCGCAGGAATTACAATTATGTTGCCAGACTTTCAGTTAGTCTGCCGATAGGGAAAATTACTACTAATTCAACAAATAAAGAGAAAATCAGATACAACGAATAACACACCGTCATCCAATAGCTTATTGATGACCATTTTAACGAAACCAGATTGACATCAGGATTTCTAGATTAAATAGCATCGGCCCGATGCAGCGGTTGTACAAAGAACAACCCGAGTGCATTCAAACAAAGCCGAAGCCAGGAACAACGTTAAGATATAGCAATACGTGTACACCGGTTAGAGCACTGGCAGCGTGACAGAACTGGAACTGACCTGGTTCCAGTACAGTAGAAAGAGTTACCGCTTGCATGTGCAGTCATTGTTTAACAACCGGGTGTAACTAACTGATAATCGGTAATATATCGATTAAAGGAAGGCGACAATTCCGTTTGCAGCAGAGTTGTAGTTAGCTGCCGAGTCGCCACAAGAATCGATCTCGTTATTTATTAACCAGCTCAATTCTGCAAGACCATGGTTAACCCGGTTAACCTGTCACGTTATATCCACGTTCCTGTACTGTATTTGGCCCCAGGGCTGAGTATCCTGCCATTTGATTTAAATCTGCTGTTGTTCTTCTCTGGTTTACACCGAAAAGTGAAAACATTATGAAAAGAATACTTATCAATGCGACTCAGGAAGAGGAACTCAGGGTAGCCCTTGTAGACGGGCAGCGATTATACGACCTGGACATTGAAAATCGTACACGAGTACAAAAAAAAGCCAACCTTTACAAAGGCATAGTCACCCGAGTTGAACCAAGTCTGGAAGCCGCTTTTGTGGATTTTGGCGCCGAACGGCACGGCTTTTTGCCGATGAAAGAAATATCCGAGCAGTACTACGCCAAGCCAGCCATGGTTAAAGGCGAGCGCACCAACCCCAAACTCCTGGTACCTGAAGGCACCGAAGTGGTGGTTCAGGTTGAAAAGGAAGAGCGAG
>JAESQX010000151.1 GCA_016764875.1 Gammaproteobacteria bacterium | reverse complement strand
GAGTATCTCTTTCTTGCTGTCATTTCTTCTTTCTCCAGTTATGAGTATTATCTCTTAACTGGGTTGTACAGTTCTATTGGACCACCTCAATCTTTATTACTGCGGAAATAGGGCGGTTTTCTTACTGTTCTTATTTCCGGTATTGGCTGTTTTCTCTCTAAACCTATGGTCTTCTTTTCAAATAACTATCGAACTTCACCACTAAAGACCGCCAACAAGCTGCGATCTCCTCAAATCGTTTTATGTTGCGACTTTTTGATAAAAAAGGGAGATTATTTATAAGAATTCGTACGACTACGCGTTCAATTTTGGTGTGTGAAATCTGTTTGATTTAGCTTCATGGAAATTCCTTAGGAAAATAGTTATAGTCCCGGAGGAATAAGATTGCTCATTAGAATCAGATATTTCTGTATTAAGGGGTAAATAGCATGTCGCAGTCCAAGTCATTTTCAAGACGCAATTTTGTTAAAAGTGCAGCGATAGTCGGCGGTGCAGCCACCCTAGGTGCCTGTGCAAGTTCGCCCCAATCTGCGTCACCTGGTGTTGTAACACAAAATTCCACACCCAGTTTTTTCCCGAAACATAACGATCGTACCAAAGGGTGGCTGAATCTTATCTGGCAAAAAGCCACGTTTCCTGACGACTGGGGCTATCATGAAAATATTGAAAAGCCCTGGGGTATAAACAATCCCCGCGGTGATATTGACTGGAGCGTTAAGGATGGGCGTCCTCATCCTTGGTGGGACCAGTACACAGCCCCCCCAATGCTCAGCTATCCGCGCTTTGATCTGACGGATTCCAGCTACCCCATCATGCTCATGGCTGACCAGACCCCGGCTTGGCGCGAGGTTTACACTCGCATCATGGATGAAATGGCAACCAGGCACACCGCTTATCAAGCGGCTATCGATTGGAATACCTTTATTGGCCCCAGCCCAGACCGAGATAACTACGGGCCATTAAATGCGCCTGGTTTTCCGTTATGGCCTGAGCGAGTGCGCGGAAATTATGACGCACCGGGCTGGACCGCAAACGGTGTTGAGCCATGGGGACTACAACCAGATCCCATCGGGGCAGACGGCAACTTGTTCTTTCGGGGTTGGTTGAATCTAATTCTGTCAATTTACAAGTATGTTTCCGGCGATGACAAGTGGGAGCAACCCTGGCAGATAGCTGGCTATGAGAACGAACAGTTTGAATGGACCCAACCAAGGATCGTCGAACATCTACATCGGCAATACACGGCGCACCCGGAAGGCCCTCATTGTGAGAACACCAAAATCTGGCCTGCCTGCAATTCAGCCGCTGGCCTCGGTATCTACCTTTCTGATCAGCTCGGAGTGACTAACTCTCACGGTGTTTTTGAGAACTGGATAGAGTTCATGAAAGACAACTACATGGGCATAAACGATCAGAACCAGATTGAATGGATGACTATCTATTACGATCCTCTGGAGGAATTCAAAGTAAATATACCCGGCGCCGGTGCCGGCGCAGGTATTGCATTTTACCTTTTGCCACAATCGCCTGAATTAGCTACCCAGATTTACGATGCCCTTGCCAATGCTAGCGGCTGGCGTGACCCTAATCGAGAAATCCGACCCAATGCTGCTGGACAAGTGATGGCCAAGGCGCTCGGTGACCATACGGTGGTTGACCGTCTTAATGCGGCGGCTGAACAATTCTCGGAACCGAAATGGTTTGGCGAGGATATGGAAAAATTTGGATGGTGGTTTAACTACGGCGAACCTTGGCCGCGAGGTCAGGGCACAGCCCAGCAGATGATTAGTGAAATCGCTGAAGGCAATTGGATCGATTCGTTCAAAGTAAAACATCTAGACAAGTACACGGCGCCGACCCTGGAAGGTGTGGATTTCCCAAATTTGGGTGTTGACACTGCCTGGAACGATAAGGCCAGTGGAGTATTGAATATTGGCACCTACGTTGGTCATCAAGGCGAGAGGGGGCGGCCTACTAGCTGGCAAATCACTAATCTGCCGAATGCCGCGGAAGCGATTGTCATCTGTGACGGCACGACCGTAACAAACATTGAAATCCTGAACAGAAATACAATTCGAGTTCCAGCCGATATTGGCCAACACCAGTACCAAATTTACACAGGTTATTTCGGCCAGGAAGTAGCCCTGGCCAAGCCGGATCCCATGCACGTTGCCAGTGCATCCTCGATAGCCGCTACAAAGCGAACTGCCGAACAGAATGTCAGGGCCGCCGAAACGGTTATGGCTAGCGGGTCAGCCAATTGCCCCTGTTGTGCAGGAGTAACTTAATCGGGCAAACACATCTCTTATTGGGGAAAAATAAAATACCTTTGTCGTGTATGTAGTGCTTGATAAAAGTGTGCAATTAGAACCTATGACGTATTAGTAAAACATTAGAAGCAGGAAGTATAAAATGACAGACTATAAGGAACAGGCGCAGAAAATTCATGAATCACTCAGCTTAACTATGGCGCCCATTGGCGTGAGCTTTTGCGATGAGATTCCCGGTAATGCCCCAATATTTGAGGGCACTGTTGCCGCCGGCTGTGAATTTTGGGAAAAAGCCAGCAGCAGCCTATTCGTGACATCAGCAAATGACCATCAACTCTGTTCAATAGGAGTCTATACGCACAATCTTGCTAACGCCCCTGCAACCCAGGAACATGAGCTGATTACCACATTGAATGTAATGACTGGATTAGACTACGTGCGAGAAGAGGAAGTTCAATCCATACCGACCGTCAAAAACCAGTGGTCATATGTGGTTTATGGTCCATTGTCGGATTTTCCCATACAACCAGATGTTGTTCTTTTATTCGCACATGCTTGGCAGGGATTGATAATAAGTGAAGCCACAGAACGTATTGACAACAATACTCCATTGGCGATGGGACGTCCGGCTTGTGCAGTAATCCCACAGGTTATTAATCAGGGTAATGCAGCCATGAGCCTCGGCTGTTGCGGTGCGAGGGCTTACCTGGATTCACTGACTGATAGCACCGCTCTGTGGGTACTACCTGGGAGCAAGCTAGCACAATATGCTGAGCAAATTAAAATCTTGGCCAATGCTAACCAGGTGTTAACCAGATTCCATGAGCAGCGCCGCCGTGACGTGGACACTGGCGAACAACCCTCTGTTGAGGAATCCCTTGAACGGATGTAAAGGTACCTTCAAATTTAGAATTCATATTTCAATGTCCAGTTGAATTCACAGTCTATAATTGCCCCACTAATTCCGGTAAATACAATTACCGGAAATTACTCAACAATCCATTGTCATTCATGCGCCCCCATGGCGCAGCATTAACTACTTCTTAATACAGTTTTTGTGAAGTTTTAGCCAGTAATCTTCTAATTCTTTATTCCCAGCACGAAGTGCAAAATTCAGGCTCATAAGCTCGAGAGGTTCTTTGTGGATTGTTCTTGCCAGAACAAAACAATTTTTGAATTTCGGAGACAGTTTACTTAATTGATAAGAACTAGAAGGGCGGTAATTTCTCCCTCGAACTCGCCCCCCTACAGTAATGGAGTTTAAGGTTTTTGTTGCACAACCCTACCCGCCGGAATCCGCAAAGATTTGTGAGCATTTCCTTTTAATTAAGTAAACTGTCCCCGGAATTCTGAAGGATATGCAGTGTTTAGGGAGGTGCGCGCGAATTCAGGTGGAATTTTTATAGGGTGCCGACGTGCCCGTACTCTCAGATATAAAAAATTGGAGAAGAATTGAGTATGACGCCTCTTAGTTTTACTAAAATGTTGAAGTCGCATAATTCGATAGATACGTTCAATCCATATAGCAATATATGCGATACCTTCGATATTAGTGATGCACCTGAAATTAGATCGCGAACACTCCAGCAAATTTTGGAAGCCGCAACAAATACTGAAGTAGATGCCATATGGATTGGAAGGGACCTTGGTCATAGAGGGGGTAGGCGTACTGGCCTTGCCTTGACGGATGAGACGCATGCACCACTTCATACAAAACGATGGGGAATCGATATCCGGCGAGCCACCAAAGGTGATGCAGTAAGTGAACGAACAGCAACTGTAATTTGGAGTATCCTTGCACAAATTGAGGAGCCAATATTCCTGTGGAACGTTTTTCCGTTCCATCCTCATGAGAAAAACAATCCGTTTAGCAATAGAGCACACACTTCTAGTGAAAGAAAAACTGGGGAAGAAATTCTGACGATGTTAGTGGATTTGTTGTCACCGCGACGCATTGTTGCTGTGGGAAATGACGCATACAATTCTGCTTTACGCTTATCCTCAAATATCGAAATTTACAAAGTCAGGCACCCAAGTTACGGTGGCCATAAGGATTTTGTTCAACAAATATCAGAAATCTATAATTTGAAGAATTTGTCAAGTCGGCAAGGTCAACGATTATAATTGTTTCTTTTGTCGTTTGTTCTTCATCTGCGTACAGTTATTGACAG
>JAESQX010000150.1 GCA_016764875.1 Gammaproteobacteria bacterium | reverse complement strand
GGGCATGGTTTTAAGCTTCTCAGAGAAGCGGAGTCATATGCATCTAGCCAGGGTGGTATGTGTATCTGGGCCAATGCGCGATCCAGCGCGACGGGATTTTACGAAAAATCAGGGTTTTCAACTATGGGTGCCCAATTTGGTATCCCGGATATAGGGCCCCATTATCTGATTTGTAAAAGGTTAACCTGATAAGCGTATCGAATAGGCTCGCTATTATTTGTTGGGATGCGGGAAAAATGCGCAACCCTTTATCAAGGATGCAAAATGAGACTTTCACTAATACAACGAAATCAGTTCCTTCAATGGAGACAAATGCGAGGGGAAGTTTACGGCTCGCTAGATGACGAATTCCATGAAAAAGAAATGGAGCAGATTTTTGCAAGAGAAGACTGGTTTTGTCATTTCTTAACTGGTACAAGCAATCAAATACTCGGTTTAGTAGAGCTGTCATCACGAAACATCGCAGATGGATGTTTAAGTAGCCCCGTAGCCTATCTTGAAGGAATATATTTAAAAAAAGAATTACGTGGAAGGGGGCTAGGAAAAGAAGCGATGGGATTAATACTTCACTGGTGTAAAGAAAAGGGCTACAAAGAATTGGCAACCGATTCAGAACTAAGCAATTTAAATGCTCAAAAATATTTTAATGCACTTGGTTTTCACGAAACCTTTAGAATCGTGGAATTTTGTATAAAAGTAAAATAGAAAAGATAAGAAGTGGAAGTTATTGTGATGTGTCGAGAATAGGCGTGTTTTATCAAAGGAAAGGTGAAAAGGATAAAATCAATTCATCCGCTTTAGACCTTCCCTATTTTTTCCAACGGATTGCCGCTAAAGCTAAAATGGATATCAGCACCAGTAGGGCAATTATTGACCATGGATCTCGAGTAAAAAGGCTTGAGATAGTATCTTCTTCCGCAACAGGCAGCGCCATGCTTTCTCCGGATAATTGTTGCTCTGATAGCGGTGTGCCCTGTACCAGAGCCAACACTTCGGGAACTAACTGGTAGTCAACGCTTTCGAATTCTGAAAATTCTCCAGTAACCGGGCCGGTATCGTAAATGATACTGAAAGGCCTGGTAATATCGATTGCAGGGTCGATAATCATTGCCGCGGCGAACTTGACCTGGTCGGCAATTTTGCCTTCCTTGGCAGTGCCAGCAAAAACAAAGCGATTTTTCTGGTTCGGATAAACGTTACCGTTTTGCAGAACCGCCAACCTCAGCTGTCGGAGTCTCGGGGCATTTCCACCGATACCGATCAATAGCATGCTACCGTCTTGCACACGAATGCTGGCTTCCCGATCAGCATTGGAATAATCATTGGCGCCCACCAATAATACACCGAGATCGTAGTGGCCCATGTAGGCCACGGAAAGTTGCAGTTCGGTGAGATCAGCCAAAGGGATACTAAGTTGTTTTACAAAACCGTGTTCTATCAATTCTTTCCAGGATTTCTGCTGCAGTGAATCCAGGGCTACTGAATTGTAGTTTGCTTCAGTCACGAATGTGGAATCAGTAAGATAGGCTTCGGCGACCCGACGAGCGGCGTTGCGTATGCCTCGTGCAACCGCCCAACTGGATAATGTGGCCCGTGAAATGCCGTCTATGTCTCTACCAACACGAAAATCTTCTTCGATGTTTTTATTTCTAAATTGCTCGGGAAAGCCTGAGTCCTCGATGAAATCACCACGCAAACTCCGGTAAGACTCCCGATAGTGTAAAATTTTTACTCCGGTGAGTTGTCCCTGCAAGTCCATGCCCACCAGCATATCAATGGGACCACTGAAGCCGTGTTCTACCGGTGGCAAATCCGGTGTGGTAAAAACATAACCAAGCAATTCAGGCTCGATCTTTCCCGTGACTGTTGCAAAGGCTTTGAAAACCGGGGGATCTCCTTGCTTGATGGAAAAGTTGTCGGCATCAGGCATAACTTCCTGCAGCCAGTGGGCTTCCGGGTTTTGCCATTCGGTCTGAGCAAGGACCGATGGCTGAACAAAACAAGCCAATGGGAAATAAATAGCAAGGGATAAGCAGCCAGGAAATCTGAGGAGACGCCGATTGATCCAAGACCACATAGGAGATGAAATCCAGATTAATTAATGGACGATCATAGGGCTGCGTTAGCTGCCTAACCTGTGATGCACTTGGAATTTGAAACCGCGTTATGAAAAGTAACAACCCGGAACCCTTCGACTCAGGAGTCTGCGGCATCCTCGTAGGCAGACTCTACCAGTTCTATAAGACGAGTCACCGTGCTGACAGTCACCAGGTCGCCATTGATAAAAATGGTTGGCGTGGAGCGTACACCTGAACGGGTGCCACCGCGCTGGTCTGCCCGCACTTTTTGAACTACGGCATCAGATTCCATATCCTGTTGCAGTTGTTCCAGGTCCAGATTCAGCTCCCCTGCATAATTGTCAAATTCTGCCTTGGGATCGGAAAGAGGTGCCCACAGATCCTGATTGAGGAATAAAAAATCATGCATTTCCCAGAAACGCCCCTGTTTACTTGCCGCTTCCGCGTAGAGTGACGCGGTCCAGGCATTCGGATGAGAATCAGTGATTGGGTAATGACGAAAAACCAGGTGAGCCTTGTCCCTGATGCTTGCCCAGGCGCGGGAGACTAACTGGTTTTCAGAGGCGCATGCCGGGCATTGAAAATCAGCGTAGACCATTATAGTGACAGGCGCATCAGCATTACCCCGAACATGATCGCTTTGTACAACCTCAACCGGTGTGTAGGTTGGATCCTGGGAGAATAGAGTGAAAAGTACCAGCAGGACAAAAAGAGGTGCTACTACATACAACCCGACTTTAAACATCAGTTGTTGGGTTTGTTGCTTGCGTTGGGCTGAAAGTTGTTTCTGTTCTTTCCGAAGTTTCTGTTGATCGCGTTTACTCATTTTAAAAATCCGAGGCCTTGAATTCAGCAAAATGCACCGTTTAACTATAAACCTAAATCCGGGTTATTCAAAGTGAGTAGCGTAAAATCGGGAGGAGACTTATCTTGAATCAGATTTGTATTAGTCTATATGAAAAATAAATAGCCGACTTTGCAGGCAATATGAATAGACTGATCCTGATGCATGGAAATAGTACCTTCACATTTATAGTAATCGGTGAGCCAGTGAGCAATGGCTTCAATTAACCCAAGCACCACATTGCCAGTAATAAGAAACACAATACCGCCGTGTATCAGGGAGTGAGCCGCCAGCCAGTAACTCCAATGAGGAAACAGACTTTGTTCATTGCTGTGGATCGCGGCGTTGCGGTTTTTACCCTGGTCCATAGCTTCAGGCTGTAACACAAAGTCAGCCAGAGCATGTCCGAAAAGCAGTAAAAAAAAGGTTTCTAGTAATTGCATATCACAGTTCTTTAGTTATTCAGTTTCACCATTATCTGGTTTGTTTTTACGTGGCTAGTTGCCAACTTGTTCCTTGGGTGTAATTTCTCATTTGGGCGGCTGTCCGGCGTAGATCCACTGCACATTTAAGCGGATCGCTGCCAGTTTGTTACCGAACTGTAATGCGGGTCACAAGAAACTAATTGAAGGAGATTTGGCGCACATTAAAAAGGAGAACTGGTTCAAAACCTGGCCAGTTCCTGGCCGTTTTTGAGAGAACCGGAGATGTCACTAATGGTCTTTTAGAGGCAAAGAGTGTTGAATATTGACAAAAATTGTTGCTATTGCTCCAGCAGGAACAGGGCAGGATCGACTCTGACGTTGTTAAGATTGATGCTCCAGTGAAGGTGAGGCCCGGTTACGCGGCCAGTCTGGCCGACTTTGCCTATCTGGTCGCCGGTATGGGACACTACTGACATTGCTGTTGGTGGGGATAATCGCCACTCCACCGGGCACCATGGATGACTGTGGAAGTGAGGTAACCTCAGGGGTTGCTGCCAGAACGATTACAGGCGCTACTAAAATAAAAATTATGGCGCCAAACTGGCGATAGAACATGACTGAATGTTCCGCTTGTTATTTCCGCTGAGGCCTAGTTGGTTTTATGGCGATCACTGACGAGACAATCCGGCCCTTGTTGAGGTGTGTCGTAATGTGATCTCCTTTTTTTACATCGTCGCTATTTTTTAAAACTTCATCACTTTTGTCATAGGTAATACTGTAGCCTCGGCCAAGCGTGCTCAGTGGGCTGACGGCGTTGAGGCTTCGACTAAGTTGGTTGAGGTAGTCAGCACTTTCTTTCACGCGGTGCTTCGTGGCCTGAAGCAGGCGCTGCTGGTAATTCTTCTGGCTGATCTGAAACTGGACAATGCGTAATCGGGGTGAATTAGCGGATAGCGTTCTACGCAGCTCACGCAGCTTGTTACGATGCTGTTGAATCCTCTGCTGTGTTGCACGATTGAGACGATTCTCCAATAGGTCCAGGCCCTGGGCGTGATCCTGCAAGCGTCTGCCAGGGTGTCTGAGCCGTTTGCCAAGCCAGGCTATTTGTTGCCTGGCTTGTTTGAATTTTTGCGTAATAGTCCCCGATATCTGTTGCTGATAAGAGCTAAATGACTGACGATATTCTTCCTGGTCAGGGCTGAGTAATTCGGCGGCGGCTGAAGGTGTTGGGGCCCTCAGGTCGGCTACAAAATCAGCAATGGTAAAATCAATTTCGTGGCCTACGGCGCTCACAATGGGTAATGCGCTGGCGCCAATAGCGCGGGCGACGACTTCTTCATTGAAGGCCTGTAAGTCCTCAAGTGAACCACCACCGCGACCCACAATCAAAGCCTCCAGGTTTAGTTTGTCTGCCAGTTTATTAGCCAGTTCTATGGCGTGTGCAATCTCACGCGCAGCTTCTTTACCCTGTACAGTGACGGGTAGGAGGGTTATCTGAGTGCTGGGAAAGCGCCGGGCGAATACGCTCAGAATATCGCGGATGGCCGCACCGCTGGCTGAGGTAATTACTCCTATGTGGCGAAAACTGTCAGAAACGGGCTGCTTGCGCTCGGCATCGAATAACCCTGCTTCGGCAAGTTTTCCCTTGAGTAACTCAAAAGCCTTGCGCAGGGCTCCGTCGCCTGCTTCTTCCATCTCATCGATTATTAGCTGGTAGTCTCCGCGTCCTTCATAAATGCTCAATCTTCCCTTGGCCAGAATTTGCATTCCATTATTCGGTTTAAAACGAATGCGCTGGTTGCTACCGCGAAACATGGCGCAACGAATCTGGGATTTCTGGTCTTTCAAGGTCAGGTACCAGTGACCCGATGCGGGAGTAGCCAGGTTTGAAATTTCTCCCTCTACCAGCACGGCCGGGAAATTACTTTCCAGCAGAGAGCGTGCCAGAGAGTTGAGGCTGCTTACGGAGAGTACGCCAGCCCCGGGCATTTCGTCAGGTAAGCGTGTTAAATAGTCAGAAGAAGTGGTGAAAGGCATAAAGCAATAGTAACTCAGGCGGAGATGCAGGAGTAGGTCAGGCCGCCTGAATTTCCTGATGCCATTCCGGGAGGCTTCTGCTTGATCTATTGATAGTGTATTGTGCTCGATAGACCACCTGCCAATTTTGGATTCTAAGATTCCTGGGGACCTAACCATGATGGATTTCACTAACGGATTGCGTTCACTGCTTCTGCTGTCCCTGACATTACCTGCGGCGAATATTGCGGCGGACTCAATAGCCGGGACTAACGGGCCTATAGAAATTACGCCGCTTCTTCACTCCAGTGTGCAGCTTGAATATGAGGGCATGGTTATCCAGGTGGATCCGTGGGATAGATTGGGACTTGTTGGTGCCAAGCCGGCTGATTTGATATTGGCTACTGATGATGTTGGTCATCACCTTGATCCTGAAGCGATTGCCAAGCTTCGTAAGCCCGGGACACCGGTGGTAATAACTGCCAGTGGAAAGGCTAAGCTTGAAGATGGCATAGTCATAAAAAATGGCGAGATGATAAAAGTGGCAGGGATTACCGTTGAAGCGGTAGCCGCCTACGATATTATTCAGGGTGAACCTTCTCACCCGAAGGGTGACGCTAATGGTTACGTGGTCACCCTTGGAGGGAAAAGGTTTTATTTTGCCGGCGTTACTGAATGTGTGGATGAAGTAAAGGCGCTTGAGAATATAGACGTAGTATTTTTTGCCATGAACGTTCCACTTGGCAGAATGACCCCGGCCGCTACAGCCGAGTGCGCCAGGATTCTTAAACCTGATCTGGTTTATCCCTATCATTATGATCAGGTTTATACCCGCAAATTGCGGAATCCGGATTTTGAGGGAACAGCACAGCTACCAGATGGATTGAGTGTCGCACAATCCCTGGAACGTCTGGCTGAGGAGCTGCAGGGCTCAGGCATCGAGGTGAAGTTAGGAGAATTCTATCCCCCTCTTGATTAACTAAACCACCGAGGCAATCAAAAACACTCTTTTAAAATATCCAGAGTTGAAGAGCATAACCTGAACAGAGGCCCGACTATGACCTATAACAATAACCACAATGGAATACTGAATCGAGCGCTTTTTTATCTAATGGTTAATTGTTGTTTACTGCTTCTGGTTATGCCGGTTCAGGCCCAGCAAGGTGGGCAGTCCTTTGCAGCATTCACCGCAGAGCAGGCCAGTCAGGGTGAGCAGTTGTACACTGAACAATGTGCCTCTTGCCATGGTTACCGCTTGGAAGGTTTCGAGCTTGCACCGAGTCTCAGTGGCAATTATTTCAGCCGGCGCTGGGGCGATAAACCAGTTACCGAATTAGCCGCCAATCTGCAGCGCATGCCCCCAACCGTAGCCGGGGGGCTTGGCCAGCTGGCTTATAGTCAAATATTGGCCTACTTGCTGCAACAAAATGGCGTTGATGCCGGCGCCACCGCACTGCCGGAACAATTGGCCGCCCTTGGAGATCTTCTAATTCCCGCGCAAGAACTGGTTAATAGACGCTTCTCACCGGCTATTCCT
>JAESQX010000149.1 GCA_016764875.1 Gammaproteobacteria bacterium | reverse complement strand
GCAATCCCGGCAGCCACGCCGGTTACCATAACCGCGCCGCCTGCTATCATTATCGCGTCTGCTCCTAATCCGGCTTTAACGTCGATATTCTTATTCTTATATCTCTTTGTTGTCAGTCGGCTGGCCTTTACAAGATCATCCAGATTGTGATCCGACTGCACCCGGTACCCAAGAGAGTCAACAACTTCTATATTAGTCAGCTCAACTCTCTGACCAGATTGGTTTTTTACTCGTATCAGGTATTCATCCCAATCCGAATTTCTGGCCCAGGTTCCTGGGCCATCTCGTACCACCACCCATTCGAGAATAATTTCAATGTTCTCGTCAGAGCTGATGGCCAGTGGCCGGGTGGGTTGTATTGCGTTGGGCTCATCCAGGATTTTTGTCCCGGAGCAAGCAGAAATCGATGTGACAAAAAACAATACAATAAATATTTTTAGAACCTTACTTATATTGCTGGTTTGAATCTGCACACCAAACCTCCTTCTGGATATCCAATTAATTTTTCAGCGTGTTGTATACGTCTGTTGCCGCACGATTTAGTAACTCTGTGATGGCCTCATGGGTCGTCCCATTTATTTTTTCCAATCGTGTAAAAATCTCTAATCCTTTGGCAGGATATATTTCGCTTTCTTTGATGCCGGATGAATAAGTATTTAAATGTATAACTTCGTCATTGTTAGTTGTAACTCTGACAAGTATTGAAATTTCGACCTGATGTGATTCGGCATAGCCTAGATATCGCCGGTACTTCAAATCAAAGTTATAAGCCACCGGCCTGGGAGTTACAATAATGGCGTACTCTTCAGCATTCCACTGAGAATTAGAATGTTCTGCACCTTCCTTAAAAATGCGAGAAAATACGTTTACTGCAATTTCGCGAGTTATCTCACCCAGTTGCAGGTTCCCATACACAGGATACTCATATTGATCATCCCCAGCCGTCGTCAAAATTAGCGCTTTGCCGTTTAATAAAGACAGGGGAATTTTGAGCAATTCGCCTTCCAGTTCAGGATCGTAAGTCGCTGTTGTGCTGCAACCTAATGCGGTAACTATATAAGACAGAATCAAGAGTCTTGTAACTATCTTCATACTCAGATGACCCGTAAGTAACTTAGCCGAATTTAAATTCGAGCAATCGCATTGCTCCAGGAGTTAATAAGCTCAGGCTAGCAATCTCGCTGGCTTAAGGCCTTATGCTTTTCTTATGTTGTTATGATTTTTCAGATTTCTCATCCGTCGGCTTGGGGTTGTGGTCATTCAGCCAATTTCATGAGCTTTGAAGGTTAAAGAATGGGGAAGTCAGTAAAGCAGAGTTTCCATTGGCCATTATTGCAGCCATCGCCCATTATCAATTTGCCACAATCCACCCATACTTTGATGGCAATGGACGAACGGCTCGATTGCTCACAAACTTAGTTTTGCATAAATCAGGTTATGGGCTAAAGGGCATTTACTCACTTGAGGAATATTATGCAACGAACTTGCAAGCCGACTATGACGCCCTGGCCGAGGTGTTTGCCAATGTACGTTTGAAGGCAAGTGACGTGGCCAGGAGTGAGAAAATCGATCACCACCTGCTTTTACGTGAACTCGACCAAAGACAAAAGCAGGCAGTTAACAACATGCTTATTTCCTCATGTATGGCTATCAGTGAGGTGAATAGGAGCGGCAAACGATATAGTGAAAAATCCAAAATGGAAGCTGCCAGTCAGGGCACTGAACGGAAGATTACCAATCCAACCAGGTTATGATCAGGATCAATTTCAATAAATCAATAAACTTGTAAGCTGGCATTGAAGATGAGGAGTAACCTGCAATGAACAATCATAACTATTCAATACTTTCTCGACGGCTCGTTCTGGTAGCCGTCATGTTTTTCGTGGCCGGTTGTAGCCACATGGCTGGCAATCCACCTTACCCGCCGGACTTTGACTACGCTGATGGGGAGGAATTACGTTCCCGCATGCATCAGCTGGCTTTTGAGTTGCGGCAACTGGATTTGGCTCTGGTGACTGAGCATGATGATCGTCCGGATTTTCAACGCGGGGTTGTTGATAACTTACGCAATATCGAACGTATAGGCGGGTTCCTTCAAGCTGGTGATCTCAGTTCCAAACATCCTTTCTTACAAGACGACATGATCCGTTTTCTGGCCGACGTGCGTAAGGCTCGAACCGATGCCTTGCTGAGTCCGCCTCGTTACTACATGACTGGCCGGATTTCAGGCGCTTGCATCAACTGCCACCAGGCGAATCGCTAGCCTCATGCTAATAAATCCTATTTGAGACTTGGGTTCGGTAGAGAAGGGGCGATGTCAGGCGTTAGAAACCAAAGTAAACTCCCATTCCCAACGGTATTTTTCCTGATACTCTCTTTACTCTAATCAAATGAAACAGGAATGCTGAGAGTCCACTTCTGGAAGCGGGCCAGGCATACCTGTTTCAACTATGTGGAGAGCGTATGTCTGGGAGAAATTGGGCAATGAGAAAGAATCAGATTTTTTATACGTTAGCGACTCTGATTTTAGCGATTGGAACATCTTGCAGCGGAGAAAATCGATTTGGCAGTACGCTGGATACCTACCTTGAAGGCACTATCGAATCAACGTATATACCGGGGCTCGTTGCTCTGGTTGCGGATAAAAATGGGATTCTCTATAGCGGCGCCTTTGGTTATCAAAATGTATCTCAAGACATAAAGATGGATCCTGACTCTATTTTTCGTATCGCATCGATGACTAAACCAGTCACATCTGTGGCGGTGCAGATGCTCGTGGAGGAAGGTAAAATTTCACTGGATGATCCGGTATCAATATATTTACCTGCATTCAAAGACATGGAGGTGATTCAGGATTTCGACTTCGCCGATGCAAGCTTTAGTTTGCGGGCCGCAACGACGCAAATAACCATTCGTCAACTGCTCGCACATACATCAGGTATTGGTTACGCATTTTCCAACAAGATACTTCAGCAACTTCAAGAAGTTGGTATGGGCAGTGATCCAGCGGAATTGCCGCTTCTGTTCGAGCCCGGAACGCGCTGGGCATATGGTAGCAGCACACGAGTTCTGGGCCTGCTTGTGGAAGCTGTTTCTGGTGAATCTCTGGACGACTTTATGGGAAAAAGAATATTTTCACCATTGGGTATGATTGATACCAGTTATGTTGTGCCCGAGAATAAAACCCATCGAGTAGTAACCTTTCATAGAATAATCGATCAAAAAATGCTTGAGGTAGAAAACCCGAATATTATAAGTGCACCTGACAATGGAGATGGCGGGCTCCATTCTACAGCGGCCGACTACATAAAGTTTATTCAAATGTTTTTGAATGACGGCCAGGCGGCAAATGGAACGCGGCTGCTTACAAAAGAGTCTGTAGAGCTAATGGGGCAAAATCATACAGGCGAAGTGCGGGTAGAATGGCAGGAAGCGGCAATTCCCGAGCGAACCCGTCCCTTTCCCCTGGGAGCAGGGCGTGATACGTTCGGATTAGGTTTTCAAATAACGGGAATGCATGGTATCGAAGACATGCGTTCGCCAGGCAGCATGAGTTGGGCTGGGATTTTTAATACCGAATTCTGGATTGATCCAGAGGAAGGGATCGGTGCCGTTTTGCTTATGCAATACTTACCATTTTATGATGAAGCAGCAATAGAAACGCTACAGGAATTTGAGAGCAGTGTTTATGAACTTCTCAGGGAATAAGGCAATATGTTTGAAGAGAGATAAGGTCACTGCCCCTCGAATTCCTACGGTACTTGACTTTGTACATGGGCTCATTGATCTTTGCACTTGATCCACAACATAAAAAACACTCTTGTGGCAATGAATCCATCAAATTCATAAGGGAATAATAATGAGTAACGATCGTTCCGATGACCCGCTAGATCCTTCTATCACTAAAGTAGGCCGTCGCGGTTTCCTTAAAGGTGCTGCCACTGGTGCGGCGGCTCTGGCTGTCAGCACTGGTGCTGAGGCACAGAATCCTTCGGCTTATAAGGCGTCCTATAGCGCTCCTTCCTACCAGCAGTTGCAACGTGATACTGGTTTGCTGGCACCACCAACGGCGGATCGCTCCGTGGTGCGCCCGGGGTCAGACCTGATGGTGCAGGCGCTGAAGGATATGGGAATTGAATTTGTCGCCTCCAACAATGGCTCCAGTTTTGAAGGCATCCAAGAATCCATAGCCAACTATGGGTCTCCACCTAATCATATGCCCGAGTACATTACGGCTCTGCACGAAGAATCATCAGTGGATATGGCTAATGGGTACGGCAAGGCTGAAGGCAGGCCGATGGCGGCTATGTTGCATGGCACTATCGGTATTCAGCATGCGTCAATGGCTATCTATCAAGCCTATAACACCGGTACCCCGATGATATTGATAGTTGGCCGGGATGACGGTTTCATCCAGGCGCATACAGCTGATGACATGGCGGCCATGTGTCGCAGTTTCACCAAGTGGGATACACAGCCTAAAACCCTGGCTGAATGTATTGATGCCTTACATGAGGCTTACCGTCAGGCCGTTACACCACCCACTGGTCCCACTGTGGTAGTCATTGACATGGAACTACAGAAAGAAGAAGCGCGGGATTTTGTGGTGCCGCCGTTCCGTCCGGCCAAGATCGGGGGCGTGGATAATGCCACTGCCGGGGATATCGCGAAAGCATTGTTCGATGCCAGAAATCCGCGACTCAATACCGGTATGTTCCGTACACCTGAAGGGGCACAGGCCGCCGTCGAGCTTGCCGAGCTGATCGGGGCAAGCACCTCTACCACGGCTATCCGGTTTTCCATGGGTTTTCCGCAACGTCATCCGCTTTGTGGCCCCGGCGCAGATACCAATTACGACTATGAACTGGGTCTGGAAGTCAGCTCTGCCAACCTCTCGCTCCAGCGTCCCAGCGTTACATCGCTGACGGCACAACGTGATGCTATGGGTATCGGGTTTGGCAGCTTGAGAGACAGTGGTGGGGCAGGCAAGGCAGGAGGGCAACAGAATCAGGGCAGGGTATTGAGTGTCGATGCCCAGGCCAGTATCCCGCTGATTATCGCTGAGCTAAGCAAGTTGATGACTCCGGCCAGGCAGCGTGAAATTGAAGCACGCAAGGCTCGTCATGCCAGTGCCAACCGTGAGAAATATCTGACTGATTTGAGGGCCGCCGTTGAAGAGAAGAAAAAAGGCTGGGATCTCAGCCCGGTCAGTACCGCTCGCATTTATGCGGAACTGTGGCCTTTGATCATGAACGAGGACTGGTGTCTGGCGTCCCCCAGTAATTTCTCCGGAGCACATCACCGTGAGCTGTGGGATCACAACAAACCCTACAGTTATCTCGGAAGTTCTGGTGCAGGGGGCATGGGATATGGCCTTGGGGCCTGTACAGGGGCGGCACTGGCGGCTCGTGGACGGGGGCGATTTGTAGTAAACGTGCAGACTGACGGGGATTTTAACTACGCCCCGGGATCACTGTGGACGGCGACTCACCACGACCTGCCAATGCTCACGGTGATGCATAACAACCGGGCCTGGCATCAGGAATTCATGTTCATCCAGTATCTGGCCGGGGTACGTGGTCGCGGGACAGATCGCGGCCATATTGGCACCGTTCTGCGCGACCCTTTCATTGACTATAGCAAGATGGCTCAGGGTTATGGTATGCACAGTGAAGGTCCGATTGAAGATCCAACAAAGCTGGCGGCGGCACTTGCTCGTGGGGTGGAGTCGGTGAAAAATGGCAAGCCCTATCTGATAGATGTGCTTACCCAACCGCGCTAGGAGGAATCGGATGAAAAAATATGTAATCAGTTCGGTAGCTTTACTTTTAGGTTTTGCGGCGACGGCGGCTAATGCCCAGATGGGGCCGATAAATGGAAATTCGGAAGCCGGTGCTCAGCTTTATTATGATCACGGTTGTTATGGTTGTCATGGTTTTTCCGGCTATGGGCGCAAGGATCTCAATAACACGGGTAGTCCCTTTCTGTTGAATGAAGAGATATTCCGCGGATTTCTGCGTGCCAGGGATGATGTTGCACCACTACTGCCATCCGCCAATATGCCCAATTATCCGGCTAACTCTCTCACTGATGCCATGGTGAAGGATATTTATGCCTATGTACGTTCCATGCCAGACAACAGACCTGATACGGCAGACATACCCACTTTGCGCACCATTCTGGAAGCGGCTGAAAAACGGCAATATAAGCCCTGAGCAAATGGGCTCAGTTTTAAATGCAAGTTATCAGCGGATATTTACACTTTACACGTCCTTGTGAGCGGCACCTGATTGTTAACCCATCAGGTGCCGTATTATTCAATACTGAATACGCCACCGACCACTCGCCTTGCTCTATTCAGATGAAATATTGCTACTAATTCAACGATTTCAATATAGAAATTTAGCGCTTTTTTTTATCAATCAGTAATTGATTTCCTTAAAAAAAGACGAATTCTGACAACAAATC
>JAESQX010000148.1 GCA_016764875.1 Gammaproteobacteria bacterium | reverse complement strand
AGCGAGAACGTGGCCCTAACCGCTATCTGCCTCGCGAGGAATACCAGTGTCAATACGTGCGGGCCTGGGAAGCCATTGCCGAAAAGTATGATTTGGATACTGAGAACCGTGATAAAAACAAAATCAATCGGGTGCTTGAAGACTGCCCGGAATCACAGTAGCTACCAGCAGAATTAATATTCAAGTCGCGAAGAAGCAGGAAGAAACAAAGAGTAGAGAAGAAATAAAAACGGGCGCCCCAGGCGCCCGTTTTACTTTATACCAATATCAGGAAGATTCAGGGTGAAACAATGCTGATTGCATCCATACCATGGTCAGGATCCAGAGCTACGTCTCCGGAGGGGAAGCCGTTTTCCGAGAGGATGTAGGCCAGTACGTTAGTGTATTCTTTCAGCATCATGGACCCGGGGTTATCCGCCGGCATGGTACCCATAATAGTCTCCCAGAGATAAACCAGGGGTTGCGAGTTCCATGACCTCAATGTGTTCTTATAAAACTTCATGTCATGACAGGTTTTACAGTTAGATTCATATACCATTTCACCAGCCAGGGCCTGTTCAGCCGTAAATACCCCGTCTTTAACAGTTTTAGGCTGGGCAGACGCAACCGATCCTATCAGTAGTGCTGCTGTTACTACAATTAGCCCGACTACTTGTTTTACTGGCTTGTTCATATATTGCTCCTTAACCTGGGAAATAATACTTCACTGAATTATATACACTGTCTTGATTATCTTGCCAGTTACAAAAACGGTGTAACCTTAAACCACATCTCTGCGCTTATCAAGTGGAGATCCTTTCCTGCTCCTGCACACCCAAATTAGCAAACCTTTCATAACTGTTTCAAGCACTTACTCACTTTAAAACGAGCATAGCGTAATCTTAATTAACACTTCCTGAATAAAGGTTGGGCTACGTTGGCCTTGCCGCAAAAATTGCTTTTGTTTCAAAGGTAGCAGACCACAGGGGTTCTCAGTCATTAAGTGACACAAATTGTCAGTGAGTTCTGATTCGCGGCAGTTAAAAAATTCGATTTTACCCGGAAATTTTCTTATTGAAATTATTTTGTCTATATACATCAACGTGTTAGTTGATTAGCGAAAAACTGGCACGGTAAATGTATTAGTAGGCGTAACCGTTACAGAACGGGTTAACGAATCCCTAGCACAAAATTATCTGTTAAGAGATTTCAAACGTAACAATTGGAGAGTCAAAATGAAAAAGTCACAAAATGGTTTTACCCTGATCGAATTGATGATCGTAGTAGCTATCATCGGTATTCTTGCCGCTGTCGCTCTGCCTGCTTATCAAAATTATTCTAACCGTGCCAGATTCTCAGAACTGGTTCTGGCGGTTACTCCGCGTAAGACGGCGGTGGAACTTGCTATACAAACACGTAACCCAACCCTCTTAGCCGATGTCGACGCTGGCGTTATGGGTGTTCCTGCTGATGTAGGCGCTACCGCCACTGCTCACGGCGCCTCTGTGGCAGGCGGTGTCATTACAATGACCTGGCGGGCTGACGGTAGCGACCTCGCTGCGACCACATACTCCCTGACTCCGGATGGTATTGTTCCACCTGTTCAGTGGACGGAAGGTGGTAGTTGCCTGACAAGTGGCTTTTGCTAGAAGTACGATGTTCAGGCAGCCGTATTCAATACGGCTGCCTGAATTTACTACCTGAGATGGGTCAAGCAGGCCCGGAAAATCAAAAACCAATCGAGTCACATCCAGGCTTTTTAAATTAGCCGGCTTAAAGATAGCCGCTTTATTTGAACAGCTTGCACATTTTAACCGAGCTTGAAGCTGGAGAGGCATCTAAAGTGAACAATAAAAATCCCCAGAAAGGTTTTACCCTGATCGAACTCATGATCACGGTTGCCATCATCGGCATACTCGCAGCCATTGCACTTCCCGCTTATCAGTCATACAGCAATAAAGCCCGCTTTGCCGAAGCAATTCTGGCCGTTGATGATTTTCGAATTTCCATATTAGTCGGGGCCCAGACGGGAAAATTTACGGCTCTATCCGATGTTGATGCGGGAACCAACGGCGTTCGTCCGCAAATCGTCCAGTCAAACACCGCCCATGGTATTAATGTAACCGATGGCGCAATTACCGTAACCTGGATGAGTGACGGCAGCTCACTGGCTAATGTAAACTACATCCTGACAGCACAGGGAATTGTACCGCCGGTGCAATGGGTCGAAAGTGGAACCTGCAAGGCAAGTGGTTATTGCTGATCATAGCCGCACAGGGCAATATCCCGCCTGCGTAAATCCTGGTTATCGTTAACTGGACTCTTTATAAAAACGCGTGAGCTTGCGTCGTTGAGGGTCAAAACAGACATAACCATTGGTATGGGCTGACACAAACCGGCTTAAAAGACATGCGGGCGAATCCTCAATCACGGCATCCACCAAACTGTCAGCGCGTTCACGCACATTACTCTCCCGACGAAAAACATCGCCAGCCGCTTCAGGTAGAGCTTTGTAGTTTTCTGTCTGCATGAACAGCGGGTCTCCGATAAACTGGCTACGCATCATGGCAATATCCGCCTTAATTTTATTATCCGGTAACTCGGTATAGACTAGCTTGGGATAGGCTCCGGGAAAATTATTCAGCACCCCAGGGTCTTTGTCATAATCCTCAAATTCCTGCGCCGACACGCTGTAAAAAGTGTCATAGGCAAATACCAGGGCAATGGGACGTTCCTGATAAACGATCCAGATGCCCACCGCCATACAGGCTATTTGCGCAGCGGCAATACAGGATAAATCGAACTTCAGTCCGGGTTTCCCGACCTTGAAAACCACCAGGGTTAACAACGGCCCCAGTACCACGTCCACTCCCAGGACAATCCTCAAGCCATTCCAGCCACCATCTATGCTAAAGAGAATGCCCGGGAACCATATAAAAACGATGATGCCCAGAAACATCAGAAAAATTACCAGTGAGATAGCAAGGTGAATCGTAAATGCCTTCCAACGTGTCATTCCAGGTGCCTCTTGCTTGAGTAATTTCGGAATTCTTAATGTGATTTAACAATAATTATCTATACTGAAACTGTTAAATAGTTATCGATTCCGAACTCCGAAAATTGAGTAACTGGTATGACTTTACCCATAGGGGGGCTGGCAAGACGACTGGTGAGCAACGGCCTGCTCAACGAAGCTCAGGCTTTTTCCTCCATGGAGCTGGCAAAGAGAACGAACACTTCATGGGTAAGCCAGTTGGTGGCCGGCAAGCTGATTGATAGTCGCACGATTGCGCAAACGGTAGCCGTTGAGTTCGGTACGCCACTTTTCGACCTATCCACATTGGATCCTCAATACAGCCCGGCGAATCTTGTTAATCCTTCATTGATCAGCCAGCATCATATGTTACCCATCTACCGGCGAGGTAATCAGCTTTTCCTAGCGGTTTCCGATCCAGCCAATTTAACAGCCCTGAACGAAATCAAATTTCACACCGGAATGACTGTGGATGCCGTGGTGGTGGAAGAGGAAGAACTCACTCTGGCCATAGAACGCTTTATTGAGCAGCAGGAGTCCTCTGAAAAAGCCGTTTGTGAATTACATGAGATGAATCTTGAAGAGTTGAAATTTGAAATCGACCTGGACGAAGAAACGGACCAGGATATTGACGCGGCGGATACGGCCCCCGTCGTTAAAGCAGTCAACAAGATATTGCTTGACGCCATCAAGTCAGGCGCTTCAGACATTCACCTGGAGCCCTATGAAAAGACTTACCGAATTCGCTTTCGGACCGATGGAGTTCTTCACGAAATAGCCAAACCTCCCATAAGTATTGCCGGGCGAATTTCAGCACGGCTGAAAATCATGTCGCAAATGGACATTTCTGAACGGCGCATTCCCCAGGATGGACGTATCAGGCTAAAACTGTCGCGACAGCGCTCCATAGATTTCAGGGTCAGTACCCTGCCAACATTATGGGGTGAAAAAATCGTTTTAAGAATTCTGGATCCCTCACAGACTCAATTGGGGGTTGATTCCCTTGGTTTTGAGAAGAGCCAAAAAAAGCTGTTTACTGAAGCCCTGCAAAAAACCCAGGGAATGATTCTGGTGACCGGCCCAACGGGAAGCGGTAAAACCGTTTCCCTGTATACCGGCCTGGGATTGCTTAACACCGCCCATAGGAATATTTCCACGGCGGAAGATCCAGTGGAAATCAACCTTGAGGGCATTAATCAGGTACAAATCAATACCAGAACAGGCCTTGGTTTCGCTACCACCCTCAGGGCGTTCCTTCGGCAGGACCCTGATGTGATAATGGTGGGCGAAGTCAGAGACCTGGAAACGGCTGAAATTGCCATTAAAGCGGCTCAGACCGGTCATCTTGTGCTATCCACGCTGCATACAAACAGTGCGCCAGAGGCTGTCACCCGCCTTCTGAATATGGGCATACCTGCCTATAACCTCGCCACGTCCTTAACCCTTGTTATTGCTCAAAGACTCGCGAGACGGCTATGCGGCCATTGCAAAGAAATAACCACATTACCAGAAAAATTACTGAAAGAAGAAGGAGTTACAGAGCAATTTTCAACGAAATTAGTAACTTACCGTGCAACAGGTTGTAAACACTGCCGAAATGGTTATAAAGGCAGAGTTGCGATATATGAAGTAGTTCCCATTACTGAGGCGGTATCTCGTATTATTATTCGCAATGGAAACTCGTTGGATATAGCAGAACAGGCTCGCAAGGAAGGATTTTACTCTCTGCGCCGATCTGCACTGTTAAAGGTGGCTCAAGGGCTTACCAGCCTCGAAGAAGCAAACAGGCTTACATGAGGCATCAAAACAGATAAAGAAAACGAATTAATAAACACAAAATTATGAGACTAAGGGTCGAGGTGATCCATGGCATTAGAAGCGGCTCAATCAGTATACATCTGGCAAGGCACAGACAAACACGGGAATAAGACCAAAGGTGAAATTCCCGGTTCAAGTCAGGCTCTGGCAAAGGCCCAATTGCGCAAGCAGGGTATTGCTCCTACACGCATCAGGCGTAAGTCGAAAAGTCTGTTTGGCGCAAGAAAGCAAAAAATCAAGCCCAATGACGTGGCTATTTTTACACGCCAACTGGCTACCATGATGAAAGCAGGCATTCCCCTGGTTCAATCATTTGAAATAGTGGGTGAGAGCCTTGACAACGCGTCCATGGGTGAACTTGTCGGCAAGGTGAGAAACGATGTGGCAGCGGGCAACAGTTTTGCCGACAGTCTACGTAAACACCCTCGATATTTTGATAACCTGTTCTGCAACCTGGTTGCAGCCGGCGAACAGTCCGGCGCACTGGAAACCATGCTGGACAGACTGGCCACTTACAAGGAAAAATCAGAGGCATTAAAATCAAAAATCAAGAAAGCAATGAATTATCCCATTGCTGTGGTATTTGTTTCGATCATTGTCACTGGAATTCTGTTGGTTAAGGTTGTACCCCAGTTTGCGTCAACATTTTCCAGCTTCGGTGCGGATTTGCCTGCCTTTACATTATTTGTATTACATCTGTCTGACGTCGCAATCGCACACTGGTGGAAAGCAATAATCGGGATTGTGGCACTGAGCTACTCTTATAAAGAAGCCATGCTGAGATCCAAAAAATTTGAAGAAGCCGTAGACAAATTGTCTCTGAAACTTCCAATTGTTGGCGATATTTTAAAAAGTTCCTGCTATGCGCGATTCACCCGAACCCTGGCAACCACCTTCTCGGCTGGTGTACCATTGGTTGATGCCCTCGAATCTGTCGCAGGTGCGTCGGGAAACGTGGTTTACTACCGCGGCATAAAGCGCATTAAGGATGATGTTTCATCCGGTCAACAATTGGCATTCTCCATTCGAAACACCGGGTTGTTTCCAACCATGGTGGTACAGATGGTGGGAATTGGTGAAGAATCCGGTGCCCTTGACGACATGCTGGATAAATGTGCACAGTATTACGAAGCAGAAGTAGATAACTCAGTGGACGGCCTGACCTCACTGATGGAGCCATTGATCATGGCGGTGCTGGGTGTACTGGTTGGTGGTTTAATGATTGCCATGTATCTGCCGATTTTTCAATTGGGTCAAGTTGTCTAACACCATTCAGAGGCTCCCTGGTAATGAGCTTTTATGAACTTCTTGTAACCAACCAATCCGTGTTGGTTGCTTCCGCTATCTTGCTGGGCTTACTGGTAGGCAGTTTTCTCAACGTAGTTATTTATCGCGTCCCTGTCATGTTGCAACGTGACTGGAAAGCCCAGTGTCATGAGTTCCTTGAAATCGAAAATCAAGAACCTGACCCAAATGATGCCTCGGCAAAACACGAAACATTCAACCTACTGAAACCCGACTCCCACTGCCCGGTTTGTAACCACAAGATATCTGCCTGGGAAAATATTCCAATTTTCAGTTACATTTTCCTGAGAGGAAAATGTTCCGACTGTAAAACCCCTATATCCCTGCGTTATCCCTCTGTTGAATTGGTGGCAGGCCTGTTGTCAGGCCTGATAGCATTTACTTTCGGCGCCACCTGGTTGACCCTGGCGTTACTACTCTTCACCTGGGCTCTAGTCGTATTAACCCTGATTGATTTTGATCACCAACTACTGCCGGATAATATTACGCTTCCCCTGCTCTGGCTCGGACTGTTGGTTAACTCCATTGGGCTTGGCTTCGGTGTATCATTACAAGATGCAGTGATTGGCGCTTTAGTCGGTTACCTTGTGCTCTGGTGCTTTTATTGGGCGTTCAAATTATTGACCGGCAAGGAAGGCATGGGTTACGGAGACTTCAAGTTACTTGCCGCCCTTGGCGCATGGATGGGGTGGCAGAGTATACTTCCTATCATCATCCTCTCCTCCGCCGTGGGGGCTGTTTTTGGTGTTATAGCTATTTACTTATTTAAACGAGATAAGTCTGCGCCCATGCCTTACGGTCCATTTTTAGCCGGGGCAGGGTTTATTATGCTGGTGTGGGGCCCACAGTTAACCGGTTATTACCTGGGAACTTTTACCTAGGGTAACCTCTGATTACTCAGGAGACCCCTCCATTTAAATTTTCATATCGAGACTTCGAAATGCTAGTTATCGGACTTACCGGCGGTATAGGTAGCGGCAAATCGACTGTTGCAGAATTATTTCAGCAACTGGGCATTAATATTATTGATGCCGATTTAATATCCAGGGAAGTTGTTGAACCCGGCCAACCTGCTCTGAAAGAAATTGCCGACCACTTCGGCGAAGAAATACTTGATCAGAGCGGCCAGCTCAAAAGGCCGGTACTGCGTAATCTTGTATTCGATAGCGGCGAAGAGCGCCTCTGGCTTGAACAGCTATTGCACCCATTGATCAACAATCTCATCAGACAGCGAATTACTGAATGTACTTCGGCCTACTGTATAGTAATGTCTCCCCTGATATTGGAGACCGAACAAAAGCATATGGTTAATCGCATTCTGGTGGTAGATATCAGCGCTGAAGAACAAGTGGCAAGAACATTAAAACGTGATGGAGGCAACCGCCAAACCATTGAGGCCATTATCAAGGCCCAGACCGGTAGAGACAAGCGTCTGAATTCTGCCGATGACATCGTGAAAAATGCAGGCGATGTCAGTGATCTAGTTCAGGTGGTAGCCGCTCTTCATCAACAATATTTAACCTTAGCGGCCAGACCTTAAGATGAAAGCACCCAAGTCAGTAAATTGTCCCAATTGCCACTCAGAAGTAATCTGGAGCAAAGAAAACGAATATCGCCCATTTTGTTCCGAACGCTGCAAATTGATAGATTTTGGTGGTTGGGCTTCGGAGAAACACGCCATACCCGGAGAGTCAGTCTTGATTTCAGAGCCTGATTTTAATAATCCTGATCTGGAAGACTAGCCCAGGCAGGCGGTTCTGCTTTAATGCCCCGAAACGCAACAACCTCTGCTCTGTAGCCACTCTATTTCGGCCAGAAGGCGCTGATCGATGCTATGCCATGGGCTCCGGCCCTACGTGCCAGAGGTAGTTGTCGTCCAGCCATTCCACCAAGGGCGTACACTGGCATGCTGACTAATGCAGCCATTTCTCGAAACCGATCCCAGCCCAAAGGTTTGTTGTTGGGATGACTCATGGTTTTCAGCACTGGAGACAAGAGTGCGAAGTCCACGCCTATTTTTTGCGCATGAAGAAGTTCATTTTCGCTATGGCAGGAAGCCCCCAGCAGCTGTTCTGCGGTCACGGGCCTCGATTCCAACTGCAGCAACCGTTGTGCATTAAGATGCAGCCCGTGGGCACTGGTCTTGTTAAATTCTTCGCAGCTGGTA
Organism: Gammaproteobacteria bacterium; assembly: GCA_016764875.1. GTDB lineage: Bacteria > Pseudomonadota > Gammaproteobacteria > Pseudomonadales > Pseudohongiellaceae > NORP240. The sequence goes on along the minus strand of JAESQX010000148.1, from coordinate 2,226 downwards.
TTAACCAGCAATCTGGCCTGATTCTTTTCACATAGTGCCTGAGCACATTCTGCCCAAAGCGCAAATTCATCCGGGCGTAATGATGGTTGACGCATTTGCACCAGCTTTACGTTCCTGGCCAGTAATTCTTCCAATTTGCAGGAAAAATCCTCAAGGCTCTCCACCTTGCCGGTAATTCCAATCTGATCGGGCAACTGTAATGCCTTGATTATTTCCAGGTTTGCGCACGGGAATGATTCAGCCGCTAGCTGATTGATCGGCATCCATTTAACTTTTTGCCCTTCTTTCCCCCTGGGCCGCCCACTGAAATTCATAACCGACCAGACATCAAGCAGTACTGATTTTTCCGGATAATGATATTTGAGTTTTTTAAGTGGGAAACAATTAGACAGGTTGATAACTATATCGAGTTCCTCATGCAGTTCGCGCTGCAACGCCTGTTGCACGCTTTCACCGGGTTCCAGTTTGCCACCCGGGAATTCCCAGAGCCCTCCCTGGTGAGAGGCTTGTGGTCGCTGAGAAATCAGTACCCGGCCCCTTTCATCAACCATAACACCCACCGCAACATGCTGATAATCACTCATCATCCAGCGCTCGGTTTATTTTCAATGCTCAGGTTCTATATTCTGCATTTATTCGAATATAGTCATGGGACAGGTCCGATGTCCAGACCGTTTCAGCGGCGTTGCCTCGAGACAGATTTACGGTTACGGTAATTTCATCCTTATCCATTTCCGCCTGCCCAGCCGACTCCGTATAGCTCTGGGCCACAGTGCCGCCATCAACCAGGCGGGTATCACCAAGATCTATGCTGAGCTGGTTAATATCCAGCTCGCTCAATCCTGCACGGCCCACCGCCGCCAGTATCCTTCCCCAGTTCGGGTCCGATGCAAACAGGGCGGTTTTAACCAATGGAGACTCCGCCACGGTGTAAGCAACATCAAGGCACTCCTGACTATCCCGGCCGTTGATTACCCGAATTTCCATAAATTTCGAAGCCCCTTCGGCATCCTTGATAATGCCAGTCGCCAATTCTTTGAACACAAAATCCAGCTTCGCCATAAACTGGCCATAGAACTCCTGCTTCGACTCCGACACCACAACACCTGATTTCCCGGTTGCAACCAACAGGCAACAGTCATTGGTAGAGGTATCGCCATCCACCGTAATTCTATTGAATGATCGATTAACAATCTGCTGCAACATCCGATTCAATTCATCTTTATCGATGTCCGCGTCCGTGAATACAAACGCCAGCAAGGTTGCCATGTCTGGCTTGATCATCCCGGATCCTTTGGCGATTCCGGTAATGTTCACCTCACTACCACGCCACTGCAGGTTCGCCGATACCGCCTTTGGACGAGTGTCGGTGGTCATAATTCCCCGGGCGGCAGAATCCCAGTTACCGTCGTTCAGCGTATCGAGAGCGGTGGGAATACCCTGCATGATTTTCTGTGTCGGTAAAAATTCTCCAATTACTCCGGTGGAGAAAGGCAGTACTTCATTCGGGGCAACCCCGGCAAAATCTGCGAGGGCGCTACAACAATCGAGCGCATCCCGCTTGCCACTTTCGCCGGTGCCAGCATTGGCATTTCCCGTATTGATTAGAAAATAACGGCTATTTGCTTGCTGTAAATGTAATTTGGCTACCTGGACAGGAGCTGCACAAAATGCGTTTTGAGTAAAAACACCCGCTGTGTTGGAACCTGCTTCCAGTTCAACCAACACCAGATCCAGCCTGTCCGCATAACGGATGCCACTTGCTACTGCTGACAGCTTGATCCCCTTTACTGCCAGTAGCCTACCAGGCTCCTGAGTTCCAACTGCCATGGTTCTTACCTTTGCCTGCCAACCGGAGTTTCGATGATCTGGCCTGTACTACCCCAATCTTCCATGGCAAACCTTGTATTTTTTGCCAGACCCACAGGGACAGGGTTCGTTGCGACCGACCTTTGGCACTTCCCTGACAAAGGGTGCTTTTGGCGCATTACCTTCCTGCGCGGCCGGGCCAGCCGCCGCCGATTCCTCCTGACTGAGAGGAGCAGCAGCGGCATGCTGAAACTGTATGCTCTCCCTGGCCCTCTCTTGCGCCCGCTGTCGCTCAATGGCTTCTGCATCGTCTTCCTGTCGAACCTTGACGTGGCTCAGCACCTTGACGACTTCTTCCTGCAAATTTGTTAACAAGTCCTGAAACAAGGCGAACGCTTCGCGCTTGTATTCCTGTTT
>JAESQX010000147.1 GCA_016764875.1 Gammaproteobacteria bacterium | reverse complement strand
TTTTTCACCATTCGTGAAGTATTAAAGAAATACGACCCTGAGGTAGTACGCTATCTTCTGATTAGCAGCCACTATCGAAGCCCTATCAATTACTCGGACGACAATCTCCAACAATCAGCCTGTTCGCTGGAACGTTTGTACGTCTCTTTGAAAGATATGGATACCGGTTCGGCCAAATTGTTGGCTAACAGTCGTTTTGAAAAGGCCTACACAGCCGCCATGGATGATGACTTCAACACACCTGAAGCCATCAGTGTGCTGTTTGATCTGGCCAGAGAAATAAACAAGGAAAAAGCCGAAAACCCCGAATATGCCTGTCAGCTTGGGGCATTGATGATTCATCTGGGGAGTAATCTCGGGATACTGGGATCTTCGCCGGCCGATTTTTTGCATTCAAGCGTCGGAAATGACGTGGAACCGCAGTATATTGAAGAGCTACTGGTGCAACGTCGCCTGGCCCGAGATAACAAGGACTGGGCCCGGGCTGATGCAATTCGTGATGAATTATCGGCATTGAAGGTGGTGGTTGAAGATTCGGCTGAGGGTAGCAGTTGGCGCATAGAACGTTAGGCTATCCACGAAAGCTCAATTAATTATATGATCAGGGGGCCGCTACCATTGACTGGTAGGGGTCGCGTGAGTATTATGCCGTGCTCTTGAGTTTGAGGATCTTTTGCGGGGTATAGCGCAGTCTGGTAGCGCGCTTGCTTTGGGAGCAAGATGTCGGGAGTTCAAATCTCTCTACCCCGACCAACTATTTTATGGTGACCGTAGCTCAGTTGGTAGAGCCCCGGACTGTGACTCCGGATGTCGCGGGTTCAAACCCCGTCGGTCACCCCAATTCGGCTGACTTTTTTAATCTGTGAATGTTGATTCTACTGTCTCGGGTCTATAACGTTATAACCAACCTTTAATTCAGGAGACTATTGTGTCCGAGTCGAAGATGCCCACCCCAGATGGTGATCGCCTGCAGGTCAGTGAACTCAATACCGGCCATGAAACGACACAGGATCAGGGTATACTAGTCCGCATTTCCCGTAATATTTCTCTATTCCTGGCCGGGATGTATACCGGGGTCAGGTGTTCCGGGACTCCGAACCGATACCATAGCTATGATCGCGAGCAGGACGATAGTTCATTGTAGAACTTCCCAGAGACCGTATTTCGTGTACAATACCGGCCGGTTTCAGGCGCCCGTAGCTCAACCGGATAGAGCATCGGCCTTCTAAGCCGAGGGTTGCAGGTTCAAGTCCTGCCGGGCGTACCAGACAATATCCGCGATATCGGGCGGTACCTTCTCAGTCAGGGCAAATTTCCGAGTCATATTCAATTTGCCGGGCAACTAAAGTTAGTTTAGCCGTTGCCGAAAACCTGAATGGAAACATACTGTAGTAGGCCTAGGTTAGGATTAATTTCTTAACGCTAGGCTTTTTTTTGCTGGCAGTATTGTTTATCCAATCTGCAAAATACTCTCCGAAAAATATTTTAGTGCTTCTTTGGCAGTTTCTGATTTAGATCAAATTCGGTTGCCGTTAAATCCTTAGAATCCTTAATCGTAGTTACACTCCTCGTGCTACAAATCACTCTACGGACAACTTGAGTGATCGATGCCCAGGTCAAAGTTGCAGGCTTTGAGGGATGAAATGAAAGTGGCTGTGCTCAGGCTCTATTTCATCGATTCCCGTGACCTGGGCATTATTTTTTTCTCTTTCTTCTCACTATTCAGTCGTTTGTATCCCAACGATTCAGGCACTGTTGTGCATTGGCAGCACGTTTAGCAGTTCTTGCGGACAGGCGATGATATCGTCCTGGCCTTTGGGGTGGTCGAACTGGAATGGTATCAGGCGGTATGATCCAGTGCGCTTGGCCCGGGCCCCCCGCCTTCTTGCCTTGCTGCCATCAGCTTTGCGTGTATCAAAAGTGTAAAACCGATAGCCCTCAGGAAACAGTCCGGTCAGTTCCTCTAGCGACTTGATAGATAATTCCTTTGCGTAGGTGATTTCACACACCACTATGGGTCGATACCGGGTCATAGTGGATTTCAAACCGGACAACACCGATTTCTCGAATCCCTCAACATCAATTTTCATCAGGTCAATGGAGTTGATGTTGTTGTTTTTCATGTACTCATCCGCCGCAACAAGCGCCAGTTTTCCTATATTGCGATTTCCTTTACTGACAGTACTTGCATCAAAGGAACCGATTCCCTGGTTGCGGCCAGTTGGCGCAAAAAAAGGCAGGCTCTGGTTGGTGTCGCTTAAACCCACTGGATGAACTGTTAAATTGTTCAAATCGTTCAGGCTGATCTGGTGAAGTAGTTTGTCCCTTACCGGTTGGTAAGGCTCAAAGGAATGTACGGTATCGGCGATTCGTGACATAAACAGGGAATGTTGGCCGATGTTCGCACCAATATCGCAAAAGGTAGCAGGCGACCGGTTCATGGCTTGCAGGCAGTCGCGAAGGAAAAACAGCAGAGGTTTTTCGAATGCCCCAAGATAAAAAATACTGAACTCTATGGTGTTCTGTAAATTACCCTCGTATTTGAGTCCAAAGAAGTCTTTTACAAAAGGGGCATCCGGGGCCTCAGCTTCCTGACAGATTTTCTTGTAAATAAAACGGCCATACTCTGGTTTGAACCAGGATTGATTCCAGAGGAAATTGCAGATTTGATAATTTAAACTCATCCAGGGGCCGACCTCGAAACGGAAAGCAGCATTATAACGGCTTGAGCCAATGAGGGAATCAGCGGTGGATTTACTGCAAAATGTCGGCTGATTTGTGATTCCCGTTGCAAGTGTGGGATTATTTTTGTGGATTCACTGGAATTCCTAGTCTGATTGATAATAATACCTTCGTGATTCTGAAATCTTCGCCAGGCCTTGAATGGTTAGCTTGGATGTATCTTTAGATGAGATGTTTGCAGCCGGGGGTTCTCCCCCGGTTATCTTTTCAGCTTCCCCCTTTTTTACCTGAAAATCGAGATTGCCAATGGCCATTAGCTGGTTTATGTTGGCAACGTAAGCTTGCAACTGAGAAGCGAGCGGAATCACGATTGGTGAATCCAGATTATTTAAAAAATAAGGGAGTAGGCAGAATTGTTGGCAATAATAGGTGGCTCGGGTTTGTCCAGATTGGATATCCTGCAAGATACAGCTCTGGAAAAGGTCACAACACCTTTTTCCGAATCTGCAGTAGAGATTTTGACTGGAAGCATTGGTGAACAAAAACTTGCTTTTTTGCCTCGTCATGGGAAAACCCATGTTATTCCCCCTCATAAAATTAATTACCAGGCTAATTTGTGGGCCCTGCATCAGTTGGGCGTCACCGATATTGTCTCCGTTAACGCTGTGGGCGGAATAGATCCCCAGATGGCGCCCGGTCAGTTAGCTATACCGGACCAAATTATCGATTACACCCACGGTCGGCTGCACACTTATTACCAGGAAAATCTTTCCAAGGTAGTGCATATAGATTTCACACACCCCTACAGCAAGCGGTTGCGTCACTTACTGATTGTTGCCATGGAACAGCAGGGGGACGATCTTGATGAGGTTGTTGAAGGCCTGCCCGTAACTCAGGGAGTTTATGGCTGTACCCAGGGACCTCGACTTGAGACGGCGGCCGAGATAATCCGGCTAAAACAAGATGGTTGTGACATGGTGGGTATGACCGGGATGCCGGAAGCGGGACTGGCCAGAGAATTGGGTATGGAATATGCCTGTCTTGCCTTGTCGGTTAACCGGGCCGCTGGCCTGGAGAAGAAACCAATAACAATGGAAGACATTAATCACACCCTTGTCGCGGGTATGGCGGAGGTTAAGAAATTAATTCCGGTGTTTGCGCGATTATATGCCGCCGATGAGCAGGCCCGGCACAAGAGCGCTGTATAGCCGTTATCCTACGGGCCAGGGGCTGCATCGGCGGCCTGATCTAACCTGTCCAGACTATCGAGCCTCACTCGGGGTGGCAAATCATAGGGAAGAACACTGACCACTATCCCCAATGATGGATGATCAAGGTAATGAAATTCGGTGCTTCGCATATCACGGCTTTGTTTCATTTGAACAATGTGGTTTACCTGCCATTCGATACCGGTGGATAGGTCCGCAGAATCGGAAGACGGGGTCCGGGGTAGCGGCCAATGCTTCTCATTGTTGGAAGTGGATGAGAATTGACTCAACCAGATATTCGCGTCAATCACAACACGGTCCTGGTTCCGGTTGAAGCGGATGGTGATGCTGCCTTCCAGCTCGTGATGTCCATTATATTGGCGACCACCGCTTATCATCAGGGCCTGGGCCTCAGCTTTATTAACAACCGGTTGTCGCCACAATCCGTGAAATAACAGGCGATTCGTGGGCGAGCGTTCCAGTCGGGCATTGGTTGTTTGAAAGTCACTTAATGCAGGCGGCAATAACAGATAAGGTTCGCGGGCAAGATCAGGCAGACGCAGATTGCCGTGCACTGCGGCTGGAAATGGACCGACCCGTGCGGCTAATTGCTGTGGGTCGGGGATATCAGTTTCACCGTTGCCTGGATCGGTAAATATTTTCTGCTCAAATTTTTCAATTTGGAAGTAATCAGCAATATTTGCAAAGGCGCGTATCCGCTCTGGATAGGCAAGGGTTAGGCGTTCGGGGGACCAGAATTCACTGTTGCGGTCTTCAGGAAATTCATTGCTGAATATACTGACTTCCACCTGGAACCAGCGATAGCCATCGTAGGATGTCGCGGCCAGCACCGACGAAGTCAGGGCAGGGCAGAGCAGCAATATGAGTAATAATCGATACATGGTTATGCTTTGAGCCGTACTGTGCATCTAAAACTCGGCGGTTTACGCAGAAGGCTGATCGGTAATTCTGAACCGGGTCAGCATATCGCTGATGAAATCCAGCTTGCCGGTGGCGTCACTGCCGCAGTGATGGTAAAACGTGAGCTGATTTGCCGATGTCAGTTTATAGTGTTGCGGACTTTCTTGCACCAATTCAACAATGGACAGGGGATCTACTCGGGTTTTGGCCGCAAACTCCACACGTCCGCTTTGAATGTTTGCATCAATTTTCCGGATGCCAAATTTCAGTGCCTGCAATTTCAGCCCGGTAAGCCTGAATAGCAATTTTAACTGATCCGGCAGCAAGCCAAAGCGATCAATCATTTCCACTTGCAGTTGTTCGAGATCTTCAAACGAGTCAGCCCCTGAAATAGTTTTGTACATGACCAGTCGGGTGTGTACATCCGGCAGATATTCCTCGGGAATGAGGGCCGGAATACGCAGGTTTATCTCAATGGTATTTTCCATGGCAAGATCGAAACTTGGAGCCTTGCCGGATTTCATGGCCTTTACGGTTTCCTCCAGCATTTCAAGGTAAAGGCTGAAGCCGATTTTCTGCAGGTGACCGCTTTGTTCGTCGCCGAGAAACTCTCCGGCGCCGCGAATTTCCAGGTCATGACTGGCCAGTGTGAAACCGGCTCCCAAGGAACTAGCTGCCATGATTGCATCAATTCGCTTGTGGGCATCGCTGCTCATTTTGCTATGGTAGGG
>JAESQX010000146.1 GCA_016764875.1 Gammaproteobacteria bacterium | reverse complement strand
CATGTCGACAAAAGCGAACCCTTTGGATTCGCCAGATTTCTTATCCAGTACAAGATTCGTGGATTGAACCGCGCCGTGCGCTTCAAACATGGCTTGAAGTTCTGCTTCTTTTATCGTCCTTGATAAATTTCTGATTAATAGTTTCATAGAGTTTTTTCTAGTAAGTAATAGAGATAGCGCATTTCAGTGTCTGGCAGTATCTCTTTGATTTGATTTTTATGTGTCCCAAACATCAATTCTTTCACTTATTCTGTAAAGCCCTTAAGTACGGACAACATTCGGATTAAAAACCACGAAGTGCGGGCTGACAACTTCGTTGTTTTCAAAATGCTCGTGTTCCCAACTCTCGCCCTGATCCTCAATTGCATCTGCACAACGATAAAGAAATGAGGCCAAATCTCGTAGTGTGGATGGTTCTGCAACTAGAGTTGCCTCGGAAAGTATTTCTAGCTCTGACTCGTTATTCTGTGCCTGGCCATAAATTTTCACTAATTGGATACCTCGGAATTGATGATTCAAATTTCGCATGCTCTAGCTGGACTATAAAAGGGCTGCACACATAACGCCTTTGATAAAGAGTGGCACTTGCGGCAACTCCTTGATTTGTTTGTTATTGAGCCGCGCTCTCTAACTTCTCAGCTAGCCAAACTTTGATGATTGATTGGCGAGTAACTCCCAACCTGGTCGCCTCCTTATCTAAAGAGTCAATCATCCAGGTTGGAAAGTCGACGTTCACTCTACGTTGCTCTTGATTAGGTCGCTTAATCTTGGACAGATCAAGGGAGCCAGTTACGTTTTTGCCAGCATTAAAGTCAGTGTCAAATTTCTTAGCTTTCATATAGTTTTACCTCTTCGTCGCGCGATCGGCGCACGGATATAATTCGGATATTCTCATTGCGATAGGTGATGACCGGCAGACCAGTGCTTTATATCAATAAGAGCTACAACAAGGAATCGTGGCTCATCTTCGGTCTTTGCCGGTACTTCACAAGAAGGTTGGAGTCTAACCACAGTAACTGGGCATCTACGAAGTCTATGCCATGTTTGGAACGGTTGGCCTTACTTTTCCTTTCATCAAACTCGAACGGGATCGCGGTATATAAAATATACCATTTCGGCACGGTGGTCAATAAGGCTCAATAATGCTTTTAATGAAAAGAGTGCGCGTACATCTCCTTGATTCGTTTGTTATGTTCCTTGCGCCACGTTAGAACTAAAGTGCTTCCAGGGTTGGATATGTTTTAGTTCATCCGCCAATTCGTCTTCAGCTACTTCAGTGTCAAAACAAGCTTGGGCTCTCAGCCAGTAGCCATTAGACAACCCAAAGAAACGGCATAATCTCAGGTCTGTATCGGCTGTAATAGAGCGCTTACCTGAAATTATCGCCCCAATTCTCTGTGCCGGTACTTCGATTTCTTTTGCTAAGCGATATTGCGTAATCCCCATGGGTGTCAGAAATTCTTCTTTTAAAAGCTCACCAGGTGTTACAGGTGTTAGTTTTCTCATATTCCACTCCTAGTGGTAATCCACGATTTCCACATTTTTCGCACCTGCCACGCTCCAACGAAAACAAATGCGATATTGATCATTAATCCTAATACTATACTGACCCTTCCTAGCTCCTTTTAGTGCCTCAAGTCTATTGCCGGGGGGGACTCTAAGATCCGCTAATTTTTCCGAGACCTGGAGTTGTCGTAGCTTCCGAAGTGCAACACGTTCAAAGGTAACGAAACGCCTAACTCTACGACCTTTTGCGAGGGCTTCTGTTTCTGCACAATTGAAAGAAACTATCATTTTCATATAGTAACGCATCGCATTATTAACGTAAAGCGTTACTATCTGTCTTTGAGTTCGAATTGAGGTTGGAACATAACGCCTTTGATAAAGAGTTCCACTTGCGGCATCTCCTTGATTTGTTTGTATGTTCCGTCAAGCTATTGGCACTCCAAGATCGTTGCATATCTTGCGAGCTAAATGGTCGTTTATTTCGCGATGACGAGGAACAGCAGAGCGCGTGTTCTTGGAATGATTATGGAACCAGGAATGCCTACCGCCTTCCCGTAGCAACTCGCAACCATGAAATTCGAGATGTCGAACCAGGTCGCGTCGTTTCACAGAGCTATTTTGAGTTCTTCGAATCCATCGCCGGCTGCGCTAATAGCATCGTCACGATTTAGCTCAAGTGCTTCTTTTAGTGTTATAGACAAGGATTCCAGGAGAGATTCTCTGCTAGGTTCCTGGCAATTCACTCCAGGGACTTCTTCTATCCAACCGATCCACCAATCCTTATCTTGTTTTATGACCGCAGTGTATTGATTATCCATAGACTACATCCTACCTTATTCTCAGTTTTGCACAAAGGGGTTATACCCCGATTCCACAGACGGTATAGTTAAGAACGTTTTGCCCGATTTTGCTGCCATAAGCCTACGGCTGTTGAATTGCATCCAATATTGACCCGGGATTTGCAGAAATAACTGACCCACCTAGATATAGTATATTCGGGGCTTAAGGACATTATCCATTGGTCAAAATTCAATGCAAATATAGACGTTTAAAGGGTCAAATTTTGGTGCAATTTAACACCTCAAAGTACTACGATGCGCACTCTAGCCACTTTGGTAGAACACCGGCGCAAGCTGGTGGATGACCGTAAGCGAATCACCAATCGCTTACGCTATACGTTGAAGCAGTATTATCCGCAGACGTTGGAATGGTTCAACCGGATCGACACTCCGTTGTTCTGCGATTTTCTGGAGAATTGGCCCACACTCAAGCAAGCCAAGCAAGCTAGAAAAGCCACTTTGGAATCGTTCTTTCGTGCTCACAATATGCGTTTCAAAGCACTCATGGAAGAGCGTATTACCGCCATCAAATCAGCCACAGCTTTAACCGACGATGTAGCCATTATCATGCCTCACCGCTTACAGGTGTTGGTGATCATTGAACAGCTCAGAGTCTTGCTCAAAGCGATCGATCAATTCGATGAAGAGATTGAACTATTGGCAAACCAGCATGATGATTTTGAACTGTTCAGTGCCTTACCTGGTGCAGGGCCTTCACTGGCACCAAGATTACTGGTGGCCTTTGGCGAGCAGCGCGAACGGTATAAGAACGTTGTTGAGTTTCAGTGCTATTCTGGCATTGCTCCGGTCACAGAGCGTAGTGGCCAGAAGCACACGGTACATTGGCGCTACCTGTGTCCCATCTTTCTACGGCAAACCCTTGTGGAATGGTCAGCACAAACGATTAACAAATCTTACTGGGCGGGAATCTATTACAGACAACAACGAGATAAGGGAAGTTCTCATCCTGCCGCGGTCAGGGCATTGGCCTTCAAATGGATACGCATCTTGTTTCGATGCTGGCAAACAAGGCAGCCTTACAATGAATCTATTTACTTAAAAGCACTGAAGAGAAGAGGGTCAAATTTGGTTAAACAAACAACATAAAATACTTGACGGAATGACTCAGGGCGTAAAGCGGGCACTATACGCCATATTACTGCGTAATAGCTGGCACTAGTCGCCTGAGTTCCGCCGCAAAATTTTCCACCAGCACCAAATTAGTATCCACTGCCACCGGTTCCGCGTCTTCGTCTGCGACGGGCTTCAACATCAAGAAGCGTTGTCCATCGGCTGCTACCGAGTAGCTACCCTCAATAGAGGTAAGATCGTCACTGGTAAAGAGTAGTTCTGGAATGCCCGCATTAAAATCGCCTTCGGTTGTGACCGAGACTACCCAGGTTTCGATACCCTCTTCGGTGTTATTTCGAAAAAACAGATCACCCACGGTGATTTAGGTTTCACCTATCCAAAGGACTCACTTGAACGACCACATCAATATCAGTCCAGAGGCCACCATCATCGGCTCGTCCTCGAAGAACATAAGTACCCGGCTTGTCAAAAGTAACTATTGCAACCCACTTGTTATCTTCTGGTAACTCAGGTGGTTCCCAGAAATTGGACCAGGGCGAATTTGTCCAGGGCCTGACGTCTTCCCAAACAGTCGTTTGAGGTGGGTTAAAAGTCGCTTCACCACCTTCAGGGCCTCGATAAACAAACCATGAGTGATGCAGTCCATTCTGTTTGTTAACGGTGCCTTGCGCTGGCCTTTTAAGTGCTTCTTCCAGCTTCAGCGAACCATCATCATTAATGGGGTATCTGGGTTGATTAGGCAGTGATGCGCTTAATAGGCCGCGCAATGACATCGGTTGACCGTCATCTGTTACGAATACCGATAGAGTTACTGGTTCACCCACTCTGGTTTGGATTCGTTGAATCAGTCCTTCTGGTTCAACTTCTGGCGGAGTATTTGCGCGTATTTGAGGTGTACTGAAGCCTCCGCCGAGAGCTCCGGTCTCAGACATGATCGTGACATTATCCAGAAAATAATCTGGACGTAGTGAAGCATAAGCTTTGCTTACTTCACCTCTGATTTCTATAGACCAGACCAGTTCGTCATTCTCAGTAAAGTCATCAGGAACTGGAACTTCGAAAACGTAGCGATTGCGGCGGGGCAAAAATCGGGTAGGCTGACCCTGGTCCTCCGAGTCTGGTGAAAAGAAGTTCGCCGGGCCGATTGGGATATCAGGAGTTTCCTCCCAGTTCCGGTTAAAGTAGCCGAACAAAAATGCCCGTGAGCCATCTTCCTTTTCAAGCCACCCTTCGTAAGCTGTAGAGATTGTCTGACCCCTCAGATATGAAAGTTCTTGAGCCTGAAGTGGTTGGGTAACGTAAAGTAATAAAGCAATAAGGACGAAACCAGTCTCCTTACTGCGCCAGATAATTGGTTTGCGTTTGATTACGGTCTGCTGCATTAAATTATTCCTTTGCTAATGACACCGATTAGTATTTGTTAGTGTTGCTCCAATAGCGAGGGAAGAACTTTACTCTTCCCAATCTTCGGGCTTCGCGCCGGGGGTGGGAACCCCTGCCAGGCACAAAGGGCATCCAAGCACATAGTCACTCTTGGTTGCGCCAAGCATTTTTACCCGGTCCTCCATTTCCTGTACAAACTCATCGTCGGTCAGATGAACTTCCAGTCCGAGCTCCAGAAACATATTCGCCACGGAACGATTTCCGGACCCTTGCCAGTTTCGTGCGTCCGGAATATTGGAATTTGACTCCGAGTTGTTCATCCAGCCAATCATGTGGACGATCGTGCCTTTTGGCAGTAAGGGCTGCGCGTCAGTACCGAAGGTGTATTTGCGCACCCAGTTGTGATCATAGCCAACACAGCTCAGAGTCTCCTGGTGTGAACCCCAGATAGCTTCAAGACACATTCTTTCGCCCGGAGCATGCAGGTGTGGTTCGAATGCGATTATCTTGGTGTGCTTTTCAAGAACTGAATAGGTATGTAACACCTGCAGGCCATCCCCGGCCGGTATGTCGATATCTACGCCATCACCGAGATTGCCAATACTTACTGACACGCGCTCGTACTTGGGTTCAAAGCCTGGAGGAAACAGTTCGAATCCGAACTCCAGATGGGCGGTAGCTTCGACACCTGCGGAATGCAGGTGAACGCTTGGCAGAATAATTTGAGAACCGGCTTTTATGAGCGGACCCGTCTCGTCATCGAATCGATCCTCGTTTCGACCCACTTCATGCACTGGCCATATTCCACCGCCTTCACCCGCGATTTGGAAAATGTTGCTGTTGGGGGCTATGACAGTATAGGCCGCATGGTGGATTATGTATTTACCGCCAACAGTATGACGGCCAGAGAGGTTAGAAGACCCGATGTCATTCACTTCTCGCACTTGAACGGCTTTTACATACCGGTCCTCATCCAGAGGAATCTCGATTGCCCCATCGATAATTCCCCACCAATCGGGTTCATTCGCACCCACCGTAATGGGGCCGCTGCGCACAATGAAATCGGGTTCGATCGTCCATCCTGTTGGAACGTCTGGAGCCGGTGGTACTAATTCTGAGTCTCCCAAAGGTGCGCCGGCGTCTGCCCAAGCTGCCAAAATTGCGATTTCATCGTTCGATAAAGACATGTCCCCTTTAAATGATTGAAGTCCGATGTCTCTCTCATGATACCAAGGGGGCATGGCGCCCATGCGGTCTTTGATTCCCGTTCGATGTTTAATGAGTGGCGCATAGATTTTCGCTGTTTCGAAATCCATGAGTGACATTGGGGCACCACCCTCAGGATTGTGGCACTGAATGCAGTTCTCATAGAGGATAGGCGCCACGTCTGCAAAGGTCACATTCGGATCGGCTATTGCTTCCTGAGCACTGAGACTTTGAGCAGCCCCCATAAAGCTGAGAAACAACAAGAAGGACCCAACTTTCTGTGAAAGCTTAGCCGTGTTGATAATAGTGCGATTGGATTGGTGCATGCGTTTGTTCCTCGCTAGTTAGCGTTTTTACTGGATTCAAGCAGTGAATTTAACTCTGATTTTTTTGGGAATTTATATTTTCAAAGTTAAAATCATTGAAGCTAGGGTAGCTTTTGGCGCAACCAAGTCAGACTTTTGTAGCCCATTAATTCAGAGCTTTGCTCAGTACAACTTACTCGCCCTTTGACAGACACAAGTCGCGTTCAATCTTAAATTATCCGGGAGAGTAACGCAAATTAAACCACAGCTGGTCAAACAGCGTCTTCTGAAAAAGTGACAAAACTGGTTGATTTCGCGCATTATTGTGGAAATGTGTAATTTTGGCTTCGCAATTTCGCGTCTGCATGCAAACTGGCGCGCATTCAAGGTCAACGGCAGATACTGCTAGTGTCCGATGAATGCTGGGGCGGTGAGCCTAAGGGTATATAGCGATTTATCGAGTATGAGTGTGATTGTTAACGCTTTCAGCTTCCTGGCGATTTCTCAGCTACTGCTGATGGGCCTGTATTACCTGGGTTTCTATCACCAGCACCTGATCGCGCGATTGTTAGCGCTTCTCTGTCTTTGTCTGATTTCCGCGGTGGTGTGGGCTCCCAGCATTTTGGGGGGTAGCTTCATTGCTCAGTGTGTTTTGTTGCCAAGTGAGCGTGTCTGCTCGGTCATCTGAATAGTTGAGTGTCCAATAATCTCGGAAGCGATGGATAGAGCTTTGTTAGTCCCTTGCGGGAGTTTTGCGTGTTTTAGTTATGACTTAATGTGCTTTGCTGTGACAATTTGCAACGAACGCCACCGATTAATATTAATAATATCAATTAGATAGTGCTTAATGGCTTATCTACGAACTAGGGGGTCACAGGTTCGAATCCTGTCGGGGCGCCAATAAACATGATAAAAATTAAGCAGTTATCTCTAATTGGGATGACTGTTTTTTTGCCCCTGAAATCCATGTGTAGTGGAAAATGTAGTAACCGCTTCCAACTCACATAAAATCTCTGCATAACTGGACAAATGTTCCGGCGCCAGGTGCGCATATCGTTGCACCATCCGAATATCTGACCAACCTCCTAACTCTTGTAAAACGTGCATTGGAGTACCGTTTTGAACATGCCTGTAGCCCGACTCACTAACGTTCATGTAGCTATTTATTAATAAAACATAGTAAAAGGCAGAGACGTAACACGTTGATTTAAAATAAATTATTTTAAGTGTATCATCAGATTTCGAGTCTGACTGCATCGGTATAAAAAAATGCCATTAAAGAATAAATGCCTCATTGCATTCTTCAACACTACCAGTGGCAGGTTTAAGTGGTGGGATGAATTTCCAATAGAAATAAGAAATCAGCTGGCCTCTAAAGGTATAGATAGTTATTACTTCTATAAATCAAAAAGTGATCGTTCGCTGTATAGCAAAAATGACATTTTCATTAATCCGGAGTTGATTGGAGATGGTTCTTTAAATGACGAAAAATGGTTGTCTGAAAACGTCTGGCCAATTATGGAAAGATACCAAAAGGTCATTATTCACACACACAGTTATTACCCACCGTTCAAATTTCGAAAACTTATACGCAAACATGGCAAAACTACTTGGGTGGAGACAATACATCGCTGTCCGTTAAGTAATGACTCAAGACTATTGCAATTTTATAAACAAATATTACGGCGACTTAAAATATTGCCAGATTGGTATATTGGTGTTTCAAATGCAACTACTAGATATATAGCGAAAACATTTGGAGAGGCAAACACCTTAACAATTCATAATGGCATTGATTTACCTAAATCAGCAGATCGAAAGAATCCCGGTAGCTCAAGTGAGACGGCCAAAAAACGCTATCTTTTTATCAATCGACTGGATAAGGGGAAGGGTGTTGAAATCTTGGTTGAGGCCCTTCCCGTAATATTGGAACGAGATAGTAAATTTCATTTAACAATAGCTGGGGACGGTCCTCTTCGATACTTAGTTGAACAAATATTACAGAAGATGAAAGCACCAAATCTCTGTTATGTTGGCCATTCGAGCAATGTAGAGGGTCTTTACTCTACGCACGATGTGCTTTTAATGCCCTATACTAGGCCTCAAGGTTTATCGCTGATTTCGCTAGAGGCGAGGTCTTATGGCTTGCCCGCTGTATATACAGCTATGGGAGGTGTCGTGGAAACACGAGATAGCACTAATGGAGTAATTATGAAAAATGCTACAGCTGCATCTCTCGTAGAAGCTGTTTTACAAGTTGACACGGCTACAAATATTTCAAACCTGATCGCGGGTTGCTACGAGGGTTTGGATTACTACGGTATTCAAAGAATGGCTACAGAGTACTGCGATTTCTACGGAGATTTGTGGGGCTAGTTATTAATAATCGGATTGGCATCGAACGATTTATAGTTACGAAGTGTGAAAATAATAGTTTCTCTTCATCCAGTCTCTGAGCCTGTATGAATTTCCTATCTCCAATTGATCCGATAGTACGCTTTCGTCAGCACCAAGCGCTGTAGCAACGAGCATACTATGATCAGTATTAGTTGGCTTAAAGCCTTTTTCTTCAGCTCCTCGATGGGTAGTTCTAACATCCATAATTACCAAATCACCTGCACGAACAGGTACAGGTGTTATTTTGGATTCATCATTAGGTATAGCATGGTCATCGGAATTCAGAGAAATTGGCTCTAAATGGGAGCCGGGAATAAATTTCAAACTGGAGCTATCCTGTAAATACATCAAAATACGGAAAACTTCACCCAATGGATTCCATATCACATCGGGCTCAAGGAACGATGCATAAGGCCCTCTCAAGAGGTCTTTGTGCCAGCACTGAGAGCGATTAATAGTGATATCAGTAATGCCAATGTTTCTTACTGACTGACCATTCAATACGAATTTGAGAAAATCAGAAACTGTTTCGTTGCACGATATAAGGCTATGAAGATTTTCAAATTCTGGGTAACGATGAAATCCGGCTAGATGCAAAGAAGGCTCTGTGGCTCGTGTGTTCCTCAGCAAGGAAAGATTGTCGAAAATCTGGGATCTGATATCTTGAATGATTTCTTTGGAATATATACTGGGTAAAACGACGAGACCTTTTTCGGCTAACTCGTCTCTTTTTGCTAAGTAAAAACTTTGGCAATCTATACTAGATGCCGTATTCACTGGTTCGCTCCTCCGATCTAAACTCATTAGGTGACCCCTACTATCTTTAATGCTCAAGCGTTAAACTTTAATATTGCCGGGCTAAGGCTGGCAGGATAATTAAGTCTTATTGTTACTTTCAGTTTAATTTATAAGTTGACCAAATAATCTTTCAATTTCCGTGCCAATATAAAAACGTCTGCTATATCAACGGGATAGGTATTCTCTATATCCAGTCTGTTAACTAAATGGACGAATTGGTTAGAAATGATTCAAATAGTTGTAAAAAATACTGACATCTGAAAGAGGGTGTTACAACAATCGAACGACTGTATGTTGATTTGCATTAAAGATTGACCCGGAACTTGCAGCAATTACTGCCTCGTCCAATTTGAGATTAACTACGGCGTGCAGGCATTATCTGTAGGTCAGAATTCAATGCAAACATGCGCCTTTAATGGATAAAAATTGGCTGCAATTCAACAGTCATTACCGCCCGGAGCCTTCTAATTAATTACAATTGACAACTTACTTGTCGTATACAGGACGAATGCATGGCTTCAAAACCTATATATCCGCCCATCTGGCACACACGCCGCGCTGTTTCAGCGCCTACGAGCTGTCAGCGAGGAATTGATGGAAAACACCTGTGTCAATGCCCCTCAGCGGGCGGTGCTGGAATTCACAGTGCAGAACGAATTTCGGCTTGTTCATCAGCCAGCATTTTATGTTTGGCCGAGTCTGGCCCGTACTTCTTTTTCCAGGCATACAAACTGTGCGTGGTTGTAGCAAGGCGGGTTGTCACCGCGGCGACACTATAACCCCTATCCACAAGTTGTCTGATAGCTTCGATTTTAAATTCTTCTGTGAATCGTTTGTCGCTCATATTCACCTCTCTGATAGCCATTTTGTATGACTGAAAGGTCTCTAGCAAACTGGGGGCGATTCAGGGAATCTGTGTGCTAAGATACATTTTTTACTAGCTGAAATTGGATTAGGATGCGGACTTGTGTTGTTTCACTCTTAAATACAACGGCTGGTATGTATGTAGTGGTACGGTGAAATTGGCCATCTAATTAGAGGT
>JAESQX010000145.1 GCA_016764875.1 Gammaproteobacteria bacterium | reverse complement strand
GCCGTGACGGTTTCAAGAATCGGCACCTCAATCTCGGCAAATACGGCCCGGGTTTCCGAGGTGTACGTGGCGTCAAATGGCAGTGGCGAACCGACGGCCGTATTGTAGTCGTGACCAATGGTATCCAGAGGTATGGCGAATAACTGTTGTTCCAGGTCACGCCATTGATAACCAAAGGCAGCCAGTACCGGGCCACCAGTGCCAACAGGCATATCGAAAAGCTCGCCGGTAACGGTGGTTTCGAAGATGTCCAGGAAATCTCGATTTTCCAGGGCATTTTTATTGATGGTGAATAACCAGTCAGTTAATTCCTGGGAGTTATCGGTCACACCTTCTTCAAAAAATGGTGATCGTGGGTCAGCAGAGCCGAACGGATTCCAATATTCATTGCCGTTTGGACCACCCATGCCATTAAGAGCCAACTGCATTTTTAACAGGTTTAATGAGTAGGAATCAATCGTGGCTTTATGCTCTGCATCCATGTAGTAGGTATTACCAGTCCAGGATCCAGCGAGCTCATAATCAGCACTGAATTTGAAACGGTTATTTATGTCGTGTTGCTCACGGACACGAGCGCCGGTGGAATCTTCCAAATGGGCTGGACGATTGGTATAGGCTTCCGTAAAGGGGCGATAATTCCACGGGGAGACGTCTACACCAAAAGGATTCGCCGGGTGATCGGCGCGGGCCAGCAGCACCTTACGATTATTGGATGAAGTTGCCGTAGTGGAGGTAATTCTCTGATCAGTTATCCGATAGGCATTATACGCCGTAAGATTTAGAGTCAACCAGTCGGCGGCATCCCAGGAGATAGAATTGTAAAGAATGTAATCGGTATTTTCAGATTTATAAGCGAACTGCTTGGTGGCATTGAAGCGGCAGATATTACCCGCGTTGGTTATGACACCGCTGGGCGTATCAAAGGCTCCCTGACTATGGGCCGGAGAGCCCTCATTAAAAGTTTCGCAAGACGGATCAAGCAAATTGCCACCGACAGACGTTCCATTATGAAAACCAATAAGATTCAGGGTTGGATCTGCCCCCACGATTTCACGCCAGGCACCAGGATTGCCTGAAGAGGAGGAGCCTATATCTTTGGTCCATTCACGTGTTCGCTCGAATTGCATTAATGGTGTGGAGGTTTTCGCGTCGAAGGCACCTACATAACTGATATCATTGTCGAAGGTTCGACCCCACAGCAAAGAAGCGCTCAAATCCTCAAAAGTGCTTTGCTCGTCCACTTCGTAATAAGTACGGACGCGAAAACCATCAAATTCCTTCAGGGGAATTAAATTGACCACACCAGCCACGGCGTCAGAACCGTAGGTAGCTGATCCACCATCCAGAACCACTTCCAGTCTTTCGATGGCCAGTTCTGGCAGGGCGTTGGTGATTGATTGATCGATTGTACGTACGCCATCAACTAATTGCAGAGTGGAGTCTTCACCCAAACCCCGCAGGTTAAAACTGGCGCCAACGGAGTCCTGGCCGCCGTTTTGCCCGCCTAATACGTTAAAAACTGTATTGGTATTCTGGGTAAAGGAAAGTTCACGGATATAAGTCGCCATATTAGGAGCGCCAGACTCCAATAAATCAGCCTGGGTAACGGTATTCACGTTAGCGTCCTGGGCGAAGGCACTGTTCCTGATATAGGAACCGGTGACAACAACTTCTTCAACGGTATCATCCTGAGCGATGGCAATCAGGGGAAGGGTCAGGGAAGTCGCGATGCAGGTGTTGATCAGATAGCGCAGTTTGCCGCGCCTATTAAGCTTAAGCATTTAATTCTCCTCAATACATAGTTTTTATATTTTTCTAACTTGTTATTGTCAGAGCACCCTGGCGAGATATGTCATCCAGGTACTACGCTCAATATGAAAAATTCAGTATATATGCCTCCTTGTTACGGTTAGCGAATTAGAGCTAACGCCAATGTGAGTATTATAAAGTTCAGTTTTTAAAAAAATATAGCGACCGAGTGTACATAGAATCTCGGGTGAATGGAATTATTTAGGCTGGCGTGCAGCCTGAAATCTTCATGGGAACTACTCACCAGGCATTTCCAGTTGGCTGATGCCATAGGCTAAGTATTCTTTTGGAAATAATTGTCAATTTTATCGGGTTATTACGCTTGGCGGAAAACGCCAATCCGGATAAGCTAGGCCACTGAACAACAATTAAATAATTGAATTGGTAATTTATATCCGAAGTTGAAGTATCGAAATCGTTTTCAGGCAATCCGTGTCATCCATAAAAGCATAAAAGAGCAGGAGTGAATCAAGATGCTTGTGAGAAAAATCAAGAATAGTTACGGGATTATCCTTTCCTTTATTGTCTCCATTTCTCTGCTTGGTGCTCCGCTTGCCGGCGCGCAGGATAACAGTGCCGGCCGATATCGTCCCGACGGACGGGAGATCGCTCGGGAAGTGGCGGGTATGTTTGGTGAAACTCTTTTTGAAGTCAGAACCTACGATCCCGCTCCGCAAGTTGATGCGTTTTCCGCGGCAACGATATTTTATCCGCTGACACTGAGTTTTGCTCCACCCATAGGCGCTGTTGTTTTGATGCCAGGCTATGGCGCAACATCGGATGCCTATGCGTGGTGGGGGCCAATGCTGGCATCGTTTGGCTACGCGGTAATGATTGTCGACACCAATGACCTCAAGGATTCACTTGAGGCCAGAAAGGATGCCCTGATTGCAGCGGTTGAATTTGTACAGGCTGAGAATCAGCAGGAGGACAGCCCTATAGCCGGTAAAATTAATACTGACAAGATTGCCATCATGGGACATTCTCTGGGAGGAGGGGCTTCATTGCAGGCGGCCGAGCAGTTGGGTGAAACGATCAGGGCAGTTATTTCACTGACGCCTTATTGCTGTGAACTAGGGCAATCCTTCACCGGCAATTTTGGCTCGCTTGGCGTACCTACTATGATAGTAGCCAGCGCCGAGGATTCGGTTGCACCCCCGGAGCAACATTCATGGGCACTTTATCAATCGGTGGCAGATTCAACCGCGAAGCTTTATCTGGAATTCGAAACAGGGGAGCATAACTTGCCTACCAATGACGGAGAGGATTTAGCCACCCTTGGGCGATATTCGGTAGCCTGGTTAAAATTGCAAGTTGATCACGAGTCCTCTTTCTCAGAGACGATTTTCGGGGCACAGGATGATGAATATGCCGGCAAGTTTTCTCGCTATGAATCAACCCGGTAAACCGGTTGAATAGCCAGGAGATTCCTTGAGCAATTAGTTATGTGTGGTCGTTACTCCAATCACGTGAAGGCAATGCTTGATTGGTCGGCCCTGCTGGGGGACTGGCCCGAAGAAATACCACAGAGCAATAACATCTCACCGGGGCAGTTGATAGCGGCCTTCACTGTTGACGGTAGTAAAGCCATGCGCTGGGGGCTGATCCCGTCCTGGTCTGATGAGGTATCGGGAAAGTATTCTACTTTCAACGCCCGCATTGAAACTATAAGCTCGAAACCCGCTTTCCGACATGCCTGGTCTGAATGTCAGCGTTGTCTTATTCCTGCTCTTGGTTACTTTGAATGGCGTACGCTACAAAGTGGCAAGCAGCCCTATTTTATTCGCTCAAGTGAAACCAAGCCGCTGTTTTTTGCAGGTCTGTATGAGTCTGCAAGGGAGCAGAAAATACCCTCATCCTGTTCAATCCTGACTCAACCGGCACGATCTGACCTGGCCGGAGTCCATCCTCGGATGCCGGTAATTCTGCCACTTGATTTTCGGCAGAGCTGGTTTGAATCAAGTCCGGAACAGGCGATGGAACTGGCGAGGGCAGATCATCATCTGGCACTGCAGTTTTATCCGGTCAGCAAGAAGGTGAACAACGCCAGAAATGAAGCCGAGGATCTCGTCGATCCTATGGATATATCTGCAATCTGAGCCATGGCTGTCAAACCATTGAAGGTTGCTGGATTTCAGCCATATGACCCTATGTTAATATGGCGATGTTAATAGTAATTTTGTAAAGGCACAGACTGAACCATGGAACCAACCTCAAATCTGGCGGCTGATCAGGTACTGGTAAAGCAGTATCTTGATGCTGTTGAGCAGAGCGCACCGCTTGATGAACATGCCGAAATGGAATATCGAAACAAGATCAAAGGCTTGTTACGGGAAAACAATGCCGTGTTGGTGGCTCACTATTACACCGACGGTGTGCTACAGGATCTGGCTGAAGAGACCGGCGGTTTTGTTGGTGATTCACTGGAAATGGCCAGATTCGGCAGCGCATGTGAGGCCGATACGCTGGTGGTCGCCGGGGTGCGTTTTATGGGAGAAACGGCCAAGATACTGTGTCCTGAAAAGACCGTGTTGATGCCGACTCTGGATGCTACCTGTTCACTTGATATTGCCTGCCCGATTGAAGAATTTTCCGAGTTTTGCGATCAGCACCCGGATCATACCGTGGTGGTGTATGCCAACACATCAGCGGCTGTCAAAGCACGGGCAGATTGGGTTGTGACTTCCAGCATCGGGCTGGAGGTGGTTGAACATCTGGCTGATCAGGGCAAAAAAATATTGTGGGCACCGGACCAGCACCTTGGTGCCTATATTCAGGAAAAAAGCGGTGCGCAGATGCTGCTTTGGGATGCTGCTTGTATTGTGCACGAAGAATTCAGGTTTCGCGGTTTGCTGGATATGCGCAAACTGTATCCTGACGCGGCGATTCTGGCTCATCCGGAGTCACCGGCGCAGGTACTGGAGCTGGCGGATTTTGTCGGCTCCACAACCCAGATGATAAAGGCCGCACAACGGCTTGATAATGACTTGTTTATTGTTGCCACAGATAAAGGGATTTTCCATCGTATGCGCCAGGTGGCGCCGGAGAAAAGCTTCATCGCTGCCCCTACAGTGGGAAGCGGAGCAACCTGTCGAAGTTGCGCGCATTGTCCTTGGATGGCAATGAATACATTGGCCCGGTTGTATGAAACCCTGGCCAATCCCACAGAAGAAGTACAGGTTGATCGTCAACTGGGGGAGCAGGCCATGGTCCCTTTGCAGAGAATGCTGGATTTTGCCAGCCAAGCGCAGCTATCTGTTAAAGGCAAGGCGTAGTTTTCGGTTTCTTATCGGGACTGATAGTCCAGAGTCGAAGGTGAGACTATCCTGCCAGCTCGACTTCCAGAGCCCGGATGTCTTTCATCCTTTGTCGCAGTACCGCCACCACCGCGGGGTTGCTGGCCTTTTCGGTTTCGATACGCAAGGCATATTGCAGTTGCTCCCGGGCTCGTTTGAAATCACCCACCAGAACAAAATACTCCGCTCTTGCTTGATGTACCTTACTGATGTTGCCGGCTTGACCCTGGGTTTCGGCAAGTAAAAACCACAGCGAAAAATCTTCCGGTCGTTGCTTGCTATGTTGCTCCAGAACCCGAACCGCCTCGTCGTACCGCCTTGACTCAACCAGAGCATCGGCATAGGCCATGGTCAGAGGATGGTTGTCTGGATTAATAGTCAAATGCCGTTGTAAAAAATTCAGGGCTATCCCGGGTTCGTTCTGGGCGGTCAGAATTTCGGCCTGGGTTACTACATAACTGATTCTGTTTGGGTCACGATCAAGTAAAGGGGCCAGGGTTTCTGTTGCTTTAAGATATTCTTCGTTTTCCGAGTAGGCCATGGCAAGGCCGTATCTCGCCCCGTAGGCCTGGGTTTCAGTCGTACTGTCCTGCAACAGTCGCTGGTACTCGTTAATGGTATCTTCCTTATTTTTGGAGTAATGGGTAATTACGCGGGCTCGCATGATCTGGTATTCGAGGTTTTCAGTGTAAGTACGCACCGGGTAGCGCGTGGCTCGTTCACGGCTGTCAGCGATTCTGGATTCGGTGACGGGGTGGGATAGTAGAAACTCTGGCGGACGGGTACCGTATCGATTGTTTGCTGCAAGACGTTGAAACAGTAATGGCATAGTGAAAGGATCATAGCCGGCATCAAACAGGGTTTTTATGCCAATGCGGTCAGCTTCGGCCTCGTTACTTCTACTGAAACGCAGCTGGTTTTCTATGGCCCGTCCCTGGGTTGCCATAATCGCTGCCTGGCCATGCTCGGGGTCCGACGTAGCCATTACCACTACACTTGCCAGCAGAGCCGCCAGCTGGGGTATTCTTGAGGTCTGGGCTTCTTCGATACGGCGGGCAAAATGGCGCTGGCTTACATGGGCAATCTCATGCGCCATTACCGAGGCAAATTCTCCCTCGGTTTCGGCGTTCAGGAACAGCCCGGTGTTGACCCCGATCACACCACCTGGAACCGCGAAGGCGTTAAGCACTTCGCTGTCTATAATGATAAAGGCGAGACGATGGTCTTTAAGTTCGCTCTTGGAAGCCAGGCGATAGGACAAGCTAGCCAGGTAGGAGTTCAGTAAAGGGTCTGAAATGGTGGGGGTTGAACGGCGGATTGAGCGAAGGAATTCACGGCCCAGTTTATGTTCCTGTTCCAGTGTTACATAACCGGAGATTCGATCTCCCAGGGAAGGCAGTTGATTCTGGGCGTTGATGAGGCCACTCTGCAGTAGCAGGGCGGCCGCGATAACCAGAAAATAGAAGCGTTTGGACATAAATCCACTCATTACACTCTTTTGACCCTCCCTATCATAAAAAAATTCCGCTGCCAGGGTAAGTATTATGACAATTTATTTTACCTGTGTTCCAGTTTAGTAAGGTCTAATCCTGTGCATATCAAGGTAATGGTTGGTAAAATGGTGGGATGAGTTCAATAAATGCAGATTTGGAGCTGGACGTTAGCGAGTTACAATGCCCGTTACCGTTGCTCAAAGCGAAGCTGGCGCTGAACAGCCTGGCAACCGATCAAATACTGAAAGTGACAGCCACTGATCCGGGTTCGGAAAAAGACTTTCACGTCTTTATAAACCAAAGTGATCATCAGATACTGGACTTTAAGAAAGACAGTATCAGCTACTATTACTGGATAAAAAAAGGGTAATCTGAACAGATGGAACAGGGCTGATGCGCGAGTTACTACACGATTTCTACGAGCGATATTTTCATGATGAAGAATCAGTGATTCTTGTCATCCTGCTGGTGGTCGCAATAGTCATCCTGCTGACTATTGGCGGAGTGCTGGCACCATTGATTATGGCAATTGTGATTGCCTATTTGCTGCAGGGAATGGTTGCCAACCTACTGAAGCTGGGTATTCCGCAAACTATGGCCTTCGCCCTAGTTTACGCGCTGTTTATTGGTGCCTTCATGTTGATCCTGCTGGTTTTATTGCCACAACTGTGGAATCAATTTGGGCGTTTTATCAATGAACTTCCCAGGCTGATCAATCAATGGCAGGCCGCATTGATGCTATTGCCGGAAACCTATCCCAGCCTGCTTACCGAGCGGCAACTGGATGAACTGGTTCAGAGCGCGGGGGATGAGCTTGCAGTATTAGGCCAGAACGCACTCGGTTACTCCATTGCCAGCATACCCACGGTACTGTCCGTAATTGTGTTTATCGTACTGGTACCGATACTGGTGTTTTTTGTCATGAAGGATAAAGATCAGTTAATGGACTGGAGCGGAAACTTTCTGCCGCGAAACCGACCACTTATGACCAAAATCTGGCGAGAAATGGATCTTCAGTTGTCAAATTACATAAGAGGTAAGGCACTGGAAATATTCCTGGTCGGTAGTGTAAGTTTCCTGGTTCTAAGCGTACTGGGGCTTGATTTTGCCCTGTTGCTGTCGGCTCTGGTGGGCTTGTCAGTAGTCATTCCCTATATAGGTGCGACGGTAGTCACGATACCTATCGTGGCTGTTGCGTTCGTTCAATGGGGAGTCGGGCCGGAGTTTTACGCCGTAGTGATTGCCTATGGCGTGATTCAGCTGATTGACGGAAACGTGTTGGTACCCGTGATTTTTTCCGAGACAAACAATTTACATCCGGTGGCGATAATAACAGCCGTACTGGTGTTCGGAGGAATCTGGGGTTTGGTCGGCGTATTCTTTGCCATACCACTTGCCACATTTATCAAAGCCATTATCAATGCCTGGCCATCGAAGGTACAATCGCTGATTGCCGATGGTACGGGTGGTTGACCGCTTTTTACCTCGTTTTATCCGATTAATATCCACGACCTGAGTAATGGTCGCTGAAATAAAATAACAGAGATTTGCAATGATCAAGGGCAGTATAGTTGCCATAGTTACACCTATGAATCCCAGCGGTGAAATCGATTTTCCCGCGTTCGATCAACTGTTGCAGTGGCATATTGAGAGTGGCACCGATGCGGTCGTCGTGGTGGGCACCACGGGTGAGTCGGCCACTTTGTCAGTGGAGGAACACTGCGGCGTTGTGAAGCATTGTGTAGAGGAAGTAAACGGGCGTATTCCGGTCATTGCCGGCACTGGTTCCAACTCCACCGCTGAAGCCTTGTTTTTCACCGAGTCTGCAAGAGCCAATGGTGCGGATGCCTGTCTGCTGGTGACACCCTACTACAACAAACCGAGTCAGGAAGGGCTTTATCAGCACTTCAAAAATATTGCCGAGTCGGTTGATATTCCGCAGATACTCTATAATGTCCCGGGCCGAACGGCCTGTGATTTACTTCCCCGGACGGTGGGACGACTGGCCGATTTTCCCAATATTGTTGGGATCAAGGAAGCCAGCGGTGATATTGATCGGGCTCTGGAACTGGTTGCAAACTGTGGTGACAGGTTGAGTATTTATGGTGGCGATGATGCGATTGCATTACCGTTGCTACTCGGGGGTGCCAGGGGCAATATATCAGTAACGGCCAACGT
This sequence comes from Gammaproteobacteria bacterium, assembly GCA_016764875.1. Classification (GTDB taxonomy): domain Bacteria; phylum Pseudomonadota; class Gammaproteobacteria; order Pseudomonadales; family Pseudohongiellaceae; genus NORP240. The sequence continues at coordinate 1,955 of JAESQX010000145.1, read as the reverse complement.
AGCGCCTGCTATCATGCACCAGATGTGCGCAGCCGCTTTGGCAGGGGACGAAGGCCGGGCAAGAGAACTGGACCAGCAGGTAGCATCGCTGCATCAGCAGCTTTTTGTTGAGTCAAATCCAGTGCCGGTGAAATGGGCCTTGTCCCGCATGGGGCGTATTAGCCCGGGGATTCGTCTGCCACTGGTGGAACTAAACGAGCAATTTCATGACCAGGTAGATGAGGCTTTAGAATCAGCTGGAATAGAACTTGTTAATCAGGTCTGTGATTAAAAAGGTAATAATGAATAAGTCTTTGGCAGTTTTCTTACTACTGGCGCTAATTGTGCTTCCATCTTGTCGTTATCTTACCGGGGATGACGGGGTGTTCCGTGATCGGCAGGGGGATTATCTTGAGGCACCTGTTGAACCCACTATAAGGGTACCGGACAACCTGGACAGTTATACTCTGGACCAGCTTTATGTGGTGCCAGAAAATGTGCTGGCGTCACGGGAAGATTACTCCGCAAACATTCCCAGGCCGCAACCTCTTGATACCAACAGACCAGAGGGAGTGGTGATTCGGCGGTATTCCGGAGAGAACTGGATAGTGATTGCGGCCTCTCCCGGCCAGGTGTGGCCGAGGGTCAGGGACTTCTGGGCTCAGGCCGCCATTGAACTTGAATACGAAAATCCGGTTGAAGGCATTATGGAAACTGGCTGGCTGGATTCATCGACCTCAGGGGGCAACAGAGATAAGTACCGGCTCAGGATAGAGCCTGGTTTGCACGCCGGTAGTTCCGATATTTTTGTCTTGCACATCAATCGGCCGCGTAATTTTGTGGGCACAGAACTGGTTATATGGCCGGAAGCTTCTGAATCGGAAGATCAGGAATTTGAGATTATGCAGCAGATTTCCCAATACCTGGCTGACCGGACGGATATTTATAGTTCGTCATCCTCAAGCCTGTTAGCCGGTAGTCTGGCCGGAGAGAAGAAGGCGAACCTGCTGGAGACAGAGACGGATGACTCCATACTGGAGTTGCGCATCAGTTTGACCAGAGCCTGGGCGCAAGTGGGGCAGGCGCTGGAAAGAGCGGATGTATCCATTGTAGAGAGAGATCGAGAAGCTTCGGTGTTTGATGTGGAGTTTTCCGGTATTGAGGTAGAGGCTGATTCACCGGGTTTCTTTCGCAGGGTGTTTTCTCGCGGTGATGAGGAAGTGGTGGTTGAACTGCCGTTTCGTATAACGCTGGAACAAACTCAGTCTGGTATTAATGTGCTTGCCGAAGCACAGGGCGATACTGAAGCGGATAAAAAACTTGAAGCGGAATTATTACAGCTTATCCTGAGCAATTTGGGATAATTTGTTGTTGTCTATCAGGATGAGCGAAGGTTAAAAGTCAGTTTGTAACAAGGCCATTAACTCCAGGAATGACAGCTACAACAGTGTTGAATTGTTTTTGTATTGCCAGACAACGCCAGGTTAAAAATCCATGAGTATGACTGTGTTTCTCGTTCCAGCACTCGTAGCTATTTTTGTTGCTGTGATTACTTATTTTCTGGCTCATATCAGGTTCAGTAATCAGGCCAGGGAGCTTGCTGTTCTTTCTGAACGGCTTGAGGGGAAAGGGGATGAATCGGCGGCACTGGCTGGTGAAATTTCCCGCCTAACAGATAAAAATGCTGATCTGGGGGAATCTTCTATCCGCTTACGGGAGCAAATCAGCCGGCTTCAGGGCGACCTGTCCAATGAGCAGCGACAGTTTGAGCAAAAATTGGCATTACTTGAAAATGCCCGGGAGCAAATGAATCTGCAATTCAAGGAGCTTGCCAATGAAATTCTCGAGGACAAAAGTAAAAAATTCACAGCCACTAATCAGGAAAATATTTCACAAATTCTGAAACCGTTGCAGGAAAAAATACAACACTTTGAAAAGCGTGTGGAAGAAACCTATGACCGTGAATCCAAGGAAAG
>JAESQX010000144.1 GCA_016764875.1 Gammaproteobacteria bacterium | reverse complement strand
TTTTGCTTAGCTAAAATTATTCTGTTTTACCAGCCTCCCCCTTCAGAGAATGACATTTTTAACATCCACCGCAGTAATAAAGATTACCGGAAATAGTAGAAGTGATTGATAGTTAAGGGAAGTGCAGATAAACGTCCTGCCCTAACCGCAGTAACTCCCCCTGTATCTGCGTAATTTGTTTGTACCTGGCAGGATCAGGTTGGATAACACCAAGTTCGCGTAGCTTTAAAGACAATCGGCCCAAGGATTCGATTTCTGCATACAATCGCCTATCGAATCGCTCTCCGTGTTTTAGAAAGAACCGAGACCTTGTTTTAGCTATCTGTTCGAGTGCGGCCCAGATGTGATCCGTAGTTTCCAGTTGTCGCTTCATTGATCGCACCTTGAAGCTCGGTTTCCGTCAAGTTTCCATAGAGTTTCTTATAGGTGTCCAGAAGTGCTTCCTGGGCGTTTAATATGGTTAACGCAAACATGCCAAGCTGTGCGAATGTCTCACCGATATTGTTTAGCGAACCATGTGCTGTCTTGTTTTCAGTGACAACTCGAAGTTCATTCAAAGTGTCTTGAAATCCCTTCTGAAAGTCTTCGATGTTTTGAAGATCGTCGAGTTCTATTTTGCTTTTACCCATTGCTAACTCTCTTAGTTGGCGGGGCATGAACTAAGCCTAGCTCATACGCCCAGTGTGGTGTGATGACTGGCTGTGCTTCTAGAACGCGAACCAACGGAACTACATTGGAGCGATCTACTTTTTCCACGGCCAAATCGATGTCGATGCCATGCTTTAATAGCTCTCTGCGGTGTCTATAGAATGTCGGTTTAGACATCAGTTCTCTTGGGTTGTACCCGTCTTTCCAGATGGTATAAGTGCTCATCAACTTGTGTGGTAGTTGGTGTATTACGTCATTTGGCAATGTCATTTGCTCATTCATCTCGATTCTCTTCACGTAGTTATTGAATAGTTGCCGGGGAGTTTTGTCATCCCACTGATGGGCTTCAAATAGATTTAATTTGTCGAGTTCTTTTGATCTTAGTACCAGTTCTATCCTTAGCTTATCCTGAGCGAATTCGGCCAATGGCGTACTGTTGAATCGCTCTGGTAAACGGTGTGCTTTTGGCCCTGCAATTTCCTCACCTTTGCAATAAGCCTTGATCGCCCAGCGTCTGGAGTTTTTACCCCAGTACAACGTCCCTCCTTTGCTGCTGGGTCTTCCGTGTCGGGTTTTGCTTTTGTATTCCGCTGCTCTGAGCCACGATTTAACATTGGCTATGTTGCCTAATGAGTACATATGATTAATATCAACGCGGTTCAATTTGTAGTCGCCTTTTTCGACCGCAGTCATTGTGGCTTCAGGTATCGGTAACTTGAGTTCTGAGCACAGCGATATGAAGGTGTCTTTGACCAGCAGGTTTAGGTCGTCTATGCCGAAGATATTATGTCCCTGAAGGTACTTAGATGGGTTGCCGTGAATGTAGAGTTCTGACGCAAGCGCCCTGCCATCTCCACCCTGGCTTTTGACAGAGATACTGGCTTCATGAGACCCCTCAACCGATACCCTGCAAGGGGCTTCCCACTCGATCTCGCCATCGGGGGCAATCTTGACAACAGAACCACCAAAAAGCGGCTCATGCTCGAATGGAATAATGGCTGTAACCCAGTCAATCATCGCTAAAAGCGATCTCCTAAGAGGTAAAAGTATGAGACCAAAGGACAGTATTACTAACCTCTGTCCTTCCCCTGCCGTGAAATCTGTCAATCCCCCGGAAGAATCATTTTTAATTACCCTATAGGGCATAGTCAAGACAATTATCCCAAATTGGGTTATATAATTTTGCTCCACAGGGTAATTTAGAGACCTATACGAGGATTTATTATGTCTTTTGGGGAAAATGTAAAGCAATTTAGGAGGGATAAAGGGCTTACCCAAGGTGAGCTCTCTGATCTCTGTGGCATCAAGACGGGACATATATCTAAGATTGAGAATGATAAGGCAGAGCCGAGCCTATCGACTGTCTACAAGCTTCTCAAGGCGCTTGAATGTTCACCTAATGCATTGCTGCTAAGCACTGAAGAGCATGGCATGTCTGCAGCCATGGCAACCGTTCTCGAACGCGCCGAAAAACTTGATGAAAACAGGAAGCGATCCCTCGTAGACGTCATAGATCACTTCTGTATTGCTGAAGGGATGATAAAAGCATTTGAAAAAGACGCCGGGTTCCTGAACAACTTCTTCTCGAATAGCGGAGCAATCAAGCCGGTTATCCCAGATGATGCATTCAAGTAGCGCACATAAACACGGTCAACCAGCCTCGCGGGGCGAGGCACGGTTTCACCGTGAATATTGCCGCCTTACGCAGGCCAGCGCAGGGGTTACCACCCCTGGACCCTGAATATTCGAGACGATGTCTCGTGCTCTCTGCGCGCTTTGCTTGCTAGTAATCAGGACGAAGTCTGGATAAGTGATATGAAGTTTAAAAAAGTGTGGGATGTCTTTTCAACCATTGTTTGTGTAATCAGCTTATCCAGTGTTTCTGAAGGGATAATTTCTTGGAACACATTCTTCTTTGAGCTTATAGAGGGGTATAGGGCTATTACGAATCCGGTCTGGCAATTTTTACTAGGCTGGATTCCTTATGACTTTCCTTATTGGAGCAGCGACTACCTGACTATTGGTACCCTAGTTTGTTTAAGCACCGGCTATGGGCTTTATAAAGCGAGTGACGATAAAGACCCTGAAAGCCCTCTTGCGGAGCCCATCGGCTATAGAATTGGGGGAATGTTATTTCTGCCTATATGGCCTGTACTGGTTTTATCAGTTTTTATGTTTCCTGACGATGATGAAGCACGAAAGGCTAGAATTTATTCGCTTCAGTGGATTGGCATAGCTTTGATTGTGTTTCTTTCTCTTATCCTCATCAATAGTGCATTTTCCTCAGGACAATAGAAATTTTGCTTAGCTAAAATTATTCTGTTTTACCAGCCTCCCCCTTCAGAGAATGACATTTTTAACATCTTACTTGCTAACATCCACCGCAGTAATAAAGATTACCGGAAATAAGGAAATGTGAGTAACGACGCTACATGTGAGGAAATTCACTGTCCTTCTTCCGCCCTTTCTTCAACATTTTCCTCTGAATCCTGATTAAACTATAAAAAGATGACGAATCGTGGACGATGATGTCTTTTGCCCGAAATTGCCTGCAGATCCTGACAGATGCTTCAACTTCTTATAAAGCCGTAAGTCGAACCCCCTTCCATGCCAGGTAAATAACCGGTATCTCGATTTGGCAATAGCAATTTGTTATTCATCTAACACTGATAGAAGAGCCCTGAGAACCGAACCCACGATGTTCGGAAAGAACTGAAAGTATCCCCTTTAACTTTTTGTTTTGTTTAAGAAATAAAATCCACATCCCTTTTCGTTAAATCGAAACCAAAAAAGTCATACAAATCAATAGGAAAACCATTCCGGGCGCGTATCACCCTTGATCAGCATCAAAACATAGTCCTATTTGGGCGACCATAGGCTTGTAATACTGAGTACTACAAGGTTAAATGAAAACTGTTGTAAAAATAATGGTTCCAAAATAACAAAAACAGAACTGACTGAGGGTGCACATTTATGCCTAGAATGCAGGTTACTTTTAACAATGCCTCGCGGAGTCCACAACGGCTTAAAATTGACAATCAGCTTACGACTTTGATGTTTCGGATCGATTTTTGCGGAAAAAGTTACGATTGTGTCGGTCATATAGAGCGAAATAGCCGATGTAACCGGGGAGAAAAACCAGTACATTTTTCTGGCTACTGTGGCTATAACGGTCGAATCGATATACAAAAGCTTTCCAGCGTTGCGGAGGATTATTACTGGTCCATAATCAAGAGGATGAAACCAGGAAGAAACCTGTCAATTGATAAGGAAAGTAGCAGTACATCCAGAGCAGCAGAAGCCTTAACAGAAAGTTCAAATAAGTCTTACGAGTTCAATGTTGGTGAAGTGTTAAAGCCGGTCTCGTAAAAATGGCTCGGCCTCGCCTGGCCAGACAAGCGCTAAATTACCTTTAGAATTGAGATGGATACGGGTCGGTAGTAATTTCGCGCAATGCCCTGTTTCTTGAAAGCTACGGGCCTTTCTCTAGATAGCCCAGAGAACATGAGTTACAAGAATTTGCCCATTACCAAGAATTCGTTCGAAGACTGAATCACGACCTTGAGCATCCTGGCTGATCGCCCGGCCCCATTCGGAAGTAGTGTTGGGGCTTTTATTGTCACTTGCGCTTAATTGCTGCGGTTTTTTACCCTTGCCTTTCCCATTTCCAGCACTATCGGTAGTTGTTTCGTTCAGGTGCGCATAAATCGCAGCTAACTCATCGTAATCATGTTGATTGGGATA
>JAESQX010000016.1 GCA_016764875.1 Gammaproteobacteria bacterium | reverse complement strand
TCAGAAAACATCATTTGTTTTTCGGTAATGGAATCTCTGGCCTGGGAGCGCATCATCTCGGTATTTTGTCGAATTTCCAGCCCAAGGAAAATGATGCCTGGCATTACTCCCACACTGGAGCCGATATTGACCCACTTCTCTGCTATTTTCATTTTCTGTTCTCCGTAGTCAGGCCCAGGAACGACTGAATTTCCAATTTGCCCGCAACCAGTTGTTCTTTCATGGCTTTGGGTAATTGCTTTATTTTATATTCAACCTGCAAGGCTTGAGACTGATCAGGCATTTCATGTCTATAGACCAGTTGCACAGGTCCTTTCCCTCGCAGTGACTTGGCTGCCTTACCACCACCTTGATGTTCTTTAACGCGCCTTGCAACATCGGTGGTAATCCCGGTATACAAACTGGCGTCATTACAACGCACCATGTAAACAAACCACGCCTTGGTAACAGTAGTGGATTTTTCCTGATTCTCCATGGCCAAACTAATTCAGCTGCCCCCGGCCATGGCTTCCGCTGGCTGGCGCCACCATACCGATCAATTCCGCGCCGGCAACATGTACCGGCTCATCGACTCGAAAATTCGCCATTTGTCACTGGCTCCGTGAAAACATTGCCGCCATAATAGCGCGCCAGAGAAGCTTTAAAAAATAAGGCGAACATACTTTACTGGGTCGGTTATTGAAATTGGTCGAATTTACTGTAGAAAATTGTCTATTGTGACTGGTTTTTCATGCCGTTTCGCGATATAAATGCCGCCCTAAATTTTTGCTGAATATATCGCTGGAATCCCCCATCCAGAACACATTCCGCCATAACAGAGTGACATTAAATGTATAAAATTCGCACCTACAATAATATCGCCGAAAAGGGACTGCAAAGACTGGATGGCGAACGCTACACCGTATCGGCAGAATTAACCGATGCCGATGCTATTCTGCTGCGCAGTGAAAAACTCGGACCGGACATTATCACGCCGCAATTAAGCGCTGTAGCCAGGGCCGGAGCAGGTGTGAATAACGTGCCTGTAAGTGACTGTACCGAAGCCGGTGTGGTTGTATTCAATACGCCCGGAGCTAACGCCAATGCGGTGAAAGAACTGGTGCTGTGCGGCCTGTTACTGGGTTCCCGCGGCATTTTGCCCGGTATCAACTTTGTGTCCTCACTGTCTGATATGGCTGACTACCAGGAAATGTCAAAGTTGCTGGAAACTGAAAAGAAACATTTCAAGGGTGCTGAAATCGCAGGCAAAACCCTTGGCGTGATCGGGCTTGGTGCCATTGGTTCGCTGGTGGCGGAAATGGCTATCAGCCTGGGCATGAAAGTGCAGGGCTATGATCCGGCACTCTCTGTGGAAGCAGCCTGGCGGCTGCCCAGCCAGGTACATCGAATCGAAAATGTTGCCGCACTGGTGAGCAGTTCAGATTTCATATCACTGCATCTGCCGGTACTGGACTCTACACGCGGATTGATCAATAGCGATATATTCAGTGCCATGGGCCCCGGTACCTGTCTGCTGAATTTCTCCCGTGACGAGATCGTCGACACCGACGCTCTGGTGGCGGCTCTGGACAGTGGTAATCTCGGCAAATATATCAGCGATTTTCCCCGTCCCGAACTGATGGGCCGAGACAATGTAATCTCCATGCCACATATCGGCGCCAGCACCCGGGAAGCGGAAGAAAACTGTGCGGTAATGGCAGCGAATCAACTGATGGATTTCCTGGAAAACGGTAATATAAAAAATTCAGTTAACTTTCCGACATCATTTCTTGACCGGAATGGAAATGCCGCCATCGGCACCCGACTGGCAATCACCAACAAGAACGTTCCCACAATGCTCGGACAAATCACTACGGTGCTGGCGGATCAGAACATTAACGTCCTCGACATGCTGAACAAGAGTCGTGGCGATATTGCCTACAGCCTCATCGACCTGGAGTGCTCACCTTCAACCGAGGCACTGGCGGCAATTAACAACATTGAAGATGTCATTAAGGTCACACTCATTTAAATCTCCCGGAATATTCACTCAGGAACAACGACATGACTCGAATTTATAATTTTGGGGCTGGCCCGGCCATGCTCCCGACGCAAGTAATGGAAAAAGCCCAGACCGAATTTCTTGATTACAATAATATGGGCGCAGGGGTTATTGAAATAAGCCACCGGTCGAAGGAATTTGATCAGATAATAAATAGTACCGACGCCCTGCTCACAGAGTTAGCCGGCATACCTTCCAACTACAAGATTCTGTACGTTCACGGTGGTGCCCAGATGCAGTTTTCCGCCGTGCCGCTGAATATCATCAACCGGAACCCTTCACAGAAAGCCACCTTCATCGAAACCGGCAGCTGGACGGTAAAGGCACGCAAAGAAGCCGCCCGTTACGGAAATGCCATTACCGCAGCCACCAGCGCAGATACCAACTTTGATCGCATTCCTGAATTTGATGCGGATTCACTGGACGACGACAATTCCTATGCCTACATAACCAGTAACAATACCTTGTTCGGCACTCGCTGGAACAGCTTTCCTGACACCGGCGATATCCCTCTTGTTGCTGACATGACGTCAGAGTTCCTGTCTCGGGAACTGGATATTAACCAGTTTGGAATTATTTTTGCCGGCCTGCAGAAAAACCTGGGGCCAGCTGGTCTGGCTGTGGTAATCATCCGGGAAGACCTGCTTGGTCACGCTCTGCCGATTACACCTTCATTGCTGGATTATCAGGTCTATGCCGACAACCATTCCCTGTCCAATACCAATAATACCTTTGCCATCTACATGATGTCCCTGGTGCTTCAGTGGCTTAAAGATGAAGGCGGTGTGGCGAATATGGAAGCACGCAACAACGCCAAGGCCAGGATCATTTATGACGTCATTGATGACAGTGATTTTTATCTCGGCGCAGCTCAACCGGCTCACCGCTCAATGATGAATGTGACTTTCAATCTGGCCAATAACGATTTGCTGGATGATTTTCTGAAAGGTGCACTGGAAAACGGGCTTTACGCGCTGAAAGGTCATCGTGTAGTAGGCGGAGCACGGGCATCAATTTACAATGCCATGCCCACAGCGGGATGCCAGGCACTGGCTGATTATATGGCCGAGTTTGAGCGTTCTAATAGCTAGCAGCCTGCTTGGAAGTGGCTCCTTCAATCCAGTTCAAAAATTACCGATATCAGAAATATATGCCCGGAGTAATCCGGGCTCTGGTTTCCAGGTAATAGAACATTTGACAGTGTGTCCACCCCTACCCCGTCCAGTGCCCAATCCCGGGAACCATAGTCTTCATACCAGTATCGAATCGCCAACTCGGTACCGCGGCGTAACTGATAACGACCCTTGATGGACAAGCTGGTGGTTTCAGTTGTTACATCAGGAAAAGGCAGGTCTGTGATAACCCCGGGTATGGGCAAAAAGCCACCACCGCCAACAGGGCTGGTTTTAGTTACTGCATCGGTATAGTTTGCATCCAGAGACAGGTCAAACCTGCCACCGGGTGGCTTCCAATCTATTCCACCTCCGAAGGTATTTACCCTGTCCTCGCTCTTGACCGTCCAGTTAAGCCCTGAGCTTCGCACACTCGCTGGATAAAACGGTGTTAAAAAAGGAAACCCCAAACGGGTATAACCGTTAATCCGGTTTGAAAACCGGTCATGGTTGTAATAGATAGATGCTGTCCAGGCGGATGCGGGAGTGTAAGAAATATCAACGGCATAATGGCTATCGTCAGATCCCTCCAGCCCAACTACACTCGAGGGGTAGTCAGTGCTGGAACCTTTGCCCAGCAAACTGATTCCCATATTATCCGAAGGATAGATGTTCAAGCTGGCGCTGATCTCATCCCGCTTCCGATCAGCCAGATGGTAACGCCGCAACAGCGGATCATTTTCAAAGATCTGGTTTCCCACCAGGGTAGCCACATAATCAGGGTTGTGGCCCATGATAAAGGGAACCGTGCTGTCGTAAGTAGAGGCATCTCGTTCGGATCGCGTCACCTTGACCCAGCCGCTGGAAATAGCCGAGGGCTTAAAACTAAACCTGAAAAAGCCACTGTCTTCTTTGGTGGTAGCCACATCCACCATAGTGCGGTCAGTTTCCTGGTATTTGTATCCGGCTGACAACCGGACCCCGGTAGTGAGCCTGTAATTTAAATCAATGCTGTACCGATTCCGCTCCAGGTCATATACACGGTTGATTCTGGCATTACTGCTTATCAGGCCACTTTGTGTCCTGGAGTCGTTGGGAATACGCAAATAAATATCTCTTTTTGTTTTATTGTCCCGCTCCCGGTAGTTGTATCGCAGCCTCGCCGTGGTTTTTCGATTCAAGCGCGTAGAGAGGTTTAAATTCACAACCAGGCTGTCCACCCGCCCGTCCAGATCAGGTTTCGGCAAGCTGATAGAAACCGGGAAGACACTGCTATAGGGAAGATAGCTGTCATTCTGTTCCAGGCGTGTGGAAATCGCGCTGCCACTTATCCTGGTACCACCACCAAGCGTATGGCCGGCGGAAAAGGAGAACTGCGATGACGTATTATCAGGTTCCAGTCCCATTTGCCCTACAGCTCCATCGCTGAAATTAGCCCCGGGAGACCAACTTGACTCATTAAATGGATTTTCAAAACGCAGCGCCTTGTCCTTATTGCTGAACAACATGGCACTGTAGGCAAAGTTATATTGAGTTCTGGTATTGGCGTAACTCAATCCCAGGGTAACTTCGTCTGTCTGGTAGTCAACTGGCCTAGCGACAATTGATCCTCTTGGGTTGCCACCGTCTGTACCAAATATAGCGCCAAGTGTCTCATTTCCTTGTTTGGTTTCATGGCGAAACTCGCTCATCAATTGCCAGGCCTCGCTTAGCTGCCACCGGAATCCTCCGGTATAACGCTGCCTTGCCTTGTCAATATTCACTTCCTTGAGGCTTGATGACAACGTGGTGAAGCCTGCGGTTGAATCGGCACCTACCCAATTAAATGGTAATGTCTGCACTGTTGAGCCACTGCCATTAAAAGGCGTACGGCCGTCGTTAAAGCGGTAATGGGGAAGCTGATCATAGTTAAGAGATACAGAAAAATCTCCCCAGCGACCATAGGTTGCCGCCAGAGCACCGGTTTCCAGACCCAAATTTTC
>JAESQX010000143.1 GCA_016764875.1 Gammaproteobacteria bacterium | reverse complement strand
GTGCCTGTCAGGTTTGGGTGTTAATATTGTTCGATCAATTTTTGATAATTGCGGCTCGTAACTGATGCTTTCTGTACTACATATATTGTCAAGTTTGAATTTGGGTGGTGCCGAAAGGATTACAGTTGAGCTTGCAAAAGTACAGCGGGAACAAAATATTGATGCTCAAATTCTGACACTTGGTAGCCGATCGGATTTTCTTGTGAATTCTGTAAAATCGCATAATATTCCTTTGATGTTTAGTGGAAAGGGCAAAAACAGACTTTTAAGATATTTTTATTTACTAAAAGTTTTTCGGAAGTTTGACGTCATTCACTTGCATAGCAGGGGTGCGTTCAGATTTACAGCGCCTATTCTACCTTTTCTAAATCGCACGAAAGTTATCTATACACGACATGGATTGTTTCCTGATGATTCGTTGGGCCTTAAATTAGTCTATTTCTTTCTGCGGCCGTTTATTGACTATGTCACGTTTGTTACTGAATCTGGCCTTGAAGTATTTACAGCTAATCATAAATGGAAACTGGAGAATCTTGCTGTTGTTCGAAATGGCGTTTTTGTTCCAGATTTAGTTTGTGTGCCACCAGTTAGTCCAGTTCGATTTGGTTCGGTAGGTAGAATGGTTCCTGTAAAAGGCCAAGATAAGCTGTTAAAAGCGGCGATTGAACTGGAAAATAAATTTAAAGGCAGTGCGGCAGGTCGCTTGTCTTTTGAGCTGAAGTTTGTTGGTGATGGCCCGTTAGAGCCGTTACTGCGTGAACAGGCAAAAGGGATCACTGAAGGAATTGTGGAGTTCTGTGGGGAAGAGCCGAATATTGAGAAAATTTACGAAGGTATCGATGTGCTGGTTGTCACTTCTAATAGTGAAGGTTTGTCCATGGTAATTATGGAAGCAATGGCCAGAGGAATACCGGCAATTGCCACTGATGTTGGAGGTAATGGGACTCTGGTGCATGATAACGAAACAGGGTTGTTAGTCAAAGAACAAAGCCCTGAGGCAATTTGTGATGCGATGCTTAGAGTCGTGAAGGATTTAAACCTTATCTCAAGACTAGGTAAGTCCGCAAGGAATTTGATTGGGTCCGAATTTTCTTTATTGAAGACGCACGAAGCTTATTTGCAGTGTTATTTGAGAAAGAAATAGCGGTATCTGAATTTTGGAAAATTTATTATTATTGCTTTAACCAATCAAATATTTGCCCAGAGTTTGAGTTGATTAAGCGTCTTGAGTATCATTATTGCGCCATTTAGTACAGATAATATTTTTTCATGGTGGAAAAAAACAAGATAGAAATTTTATTCGGGGTATTTTCCCAAACAGGGGCTTGAATTAATAAGTGTGTGGATCGACGTTGAATTGAGAGGAATTGAAATGCAAAAACCAGTCACTATAGTGGTAACCCCTCGGGATCGATACTCCGATCTAGCGGGATGCATAAGTGATATCTACGCCAATACAGATCCAGCGTTGTTCGAACTAGTAATACTTGATCTAGCATATCCGCGCCGAGACTTAGAGGAAGCCAAGCGAGTACTGAAAGGTAAAAATAATTATCGCATATTCAGCTATGGGCGGATTATACCAATAGAGGCTTTTGATCTAGTGCGAGAGCATCTCGACACGAAGTACGCTTTTTTTATTGATAATGACTCCCGCCCGACAGAAGGATGGCTGCCCCCTTTAATAGAAACCGGCGATAAAACTAATGCAGCGGTGATTAACCCGGTTACCTTGGAGCGAGCAGGTGTTGATGAAGGGGCAGACGTGCGTAATCACTTATTCACAACAGAACTCAGGGTGGTCGACGTTGACAACAAGCCCTACCTGATTGAGCATAAAACTTATCGCCGAGCGCTACCCGAGGAGCTACCTGATATTGTCACAGAAACACAAGCCTTCGAATTGCACGGCGTTATGTTCAATACGGAGGTATTTAAGGCTCTAGAATTACCACGCATGACCGTTAGGGAGCATCTGGATATTGGCATGCAATTAAAAGCTAAAGGGCTTTCACTGGTAGTGGAGCCTAGAAGCCAAATCATATTCGATAATCTGGGTACCCGGGCTAATTTGTCAGACTTAAAGTATTTCAATTTGCGCTGGAATGGAAAAATAACCGAAGAGTCCAGCAGATTATTTGAAAAACGATGGGGTTACAAATTCTACTCCGAGGAATCTATATACAATTGGGCCATACGCAGAAAAATATTTCTAATATTAAGATGGTTATATCTGCCAATTAGTGTTGCGAACAAGATAGACAGGATTTACTTCGGCTTACGTCGTCGGTTATTCCCAATATGGGATCCGCTCGAGGATCCTCACAGTAATGCCAATTTGCTATATGACCAGTTTCCAGATGGAATACCTCTCCAACTGGACCACTCGATAAACCTGTAACCTTCTGTTCCAGAAAGGATCAAGCTATTAAGCTTTTAGTTGTAGTAAATTCCATGGAAAAGGGCGGTCGTACAAAACGGATTGCCGAGGAATGCACTGAATTAGGAAAAAGGGGACATCATGTCGAATTGATCACCTTTTCACAGCCTCCTCAATGGGTAAAAAAGCGCTATCCACATAGTGATACTTGGACTGTTTTGGGGAAAAAACATAATCGATTTGATTTTGTCCTGTTCATAAAACTAATTAGATTTGTGCTGAAAAATAAACCGGATGTTGTTCACGCCCATTGCGAAGCCTCGGCGCTATATTTAGGGATGGTTTGTAAATTATTATTGGTTCCTTCAGTAGGCACAATTCACCGGTCGAAGTTACATTCTTATAATTCCGGTTGGAAAAATCGTATGTATTATGGATTTCTTACTGCATATATTGCAGTGTCCAATGAACGGAAGGGAAGAATGCACGATCAATTAGCTTTGCCTATAAATAAAATTGAAGTGATTCATTGGGGTGTTGATTTAGAAGTGATGCCTGAGCAAATGGACAGGGCCACTGTGCGGCACAAATTGGATCTAGACGACCGGCCTATCATCTTGTCATTGGGTCATCTTGGACCTATAAAAGGTCACGATGATAGTATTCAAGCAATTTCGTTAGTCAAAAAAAAGATACCAGGCATCAAACTCTATATTGGCGGTGACGGGGAAATTGCTGATTATGAAAGGTTGCATACCTTGATTGAAAACCTAAAACTGCAAGATTCCGCCATTTTGTTGGGGCAAGTGATCAACTCTCTGGAGTGGATGGAAGCCTGTGATATATTTTTACAGCCCTCATTAGAGGAAGCTTTTGGTTTGGTTTTTATAGAAGCCGGACTATGTCGGAGACCCTGTATTGCAACAAATGTCGGCGGCATACCAGAAATAATTGTAGATGGCCAAAGTGGGTTTCTAGTCAATCCTCACGATCATGAAGCAATTGCAAGCAGAATCCTTGATTTGTTGGAGTCTGTCGGGAAAAGACAAACAATGGGAGAAGCGGCTTTCAATCATGTACAGCAAAATTTTCTGCTTTCAAAGCAGGTTGACAAGCTCGAGTCTTACCTGCGAATAGTAGCAAAATGTTCGTGATTACGCGGCTAATTGGATTGTTGGAAGGTGTGTTTCATTGACTTGAATTCTAAAAAATTACAAATCACTAATTCAGTCAAGGATATCAAAAGTAAATGAGATGCCTCTTGACATTAATTGTAATCACTTAACCCTGAGATTTGCTTAAACAGATGGGAAAAATCGTACTTATTGTTTCCTATGTATTTCCACCTGTGGGAGGAGCAGGGGTGCAACGTGCTACCAAATTTGTGAAGTACCTGCCGGAATTTGGTTGGCAACCAATTGTATTAACTGCACAGAACCCCTCGGTTCCAATTTTTGACAAATCTCTACTAGGGGATGTTGCAGCAAATGTAAAAATTATCAAGGCAAAAACATACGAACCAGCTTATAAAGCCAAGGCTGCCGTATCTGCCTCTACGCAGGAAGAAACGAAACAAACCCGTACAAAATCATTATTCAAAAATATCTTGAGACAATTTGCCAACCTGCTATTACAGCCTGATCCTCAGATTTTATGGTATCCAGAAGCGAGGCGAGAAGCTAACCGATTCCTGACAGAAAATAGAGTTGATGCCATATTGGCAACCGGGCCACCCTTTACTTCTTTTCTGTTGGGGTCTTTTCTCGCAAAAAAGCACGGTATTCCTTTGATTCTCGATTATCGCGACGAATGGGATATCAGCAACAAGGTGCTGGAAAACAAGAACTTGGGAAAATTTTCTTTGGCCATCCAAAAACGCATGCAGAACCGCGTTATCAGTCGGGCCAAATCCGTAATTGCGACTACGAAGATGAGCGCTCAGTCATTGCGAGAAAAAATAGAGAACATCGGTGTCAGCACGAGTGTTGATTGTATCTATAATGGCTTTGATGTTGAAGACTTTAAGCATGACCGATACGCAGAGAATGCGAAAGGATCAAAATATCTGCTCACCTATGTAGGCACATTGTGGAATCTGACTTCGATTGCGCCAGTTGTGACAGCTATTAAGAAGTTGGTGAAGGATTATCCCAGTCTCTCAAGTTCTCTAGAGTTCGTTGTGGCGGGTAGAAGAACAGCTGAGCAGGATGCGATTCTAGACAGGCTAAGCGATTCAGCAGTCAGTGTCATTCGACATGACTATCTCGATCATGATTCGGCCATCAAGTTGATGCTAGATTCTCAAGGACTGTGCCTGACACTTAGTGACCTCAACTCGGCGGAACGAGTAGTCCCTGCAAAGGTATTTGAGTATGTGGCTTGTAGGAACTCGATATTCGTGATTGCTCCTAAGGGTGAGGTTTGGCAATTGTTAAGTGACTATCCCCGCGCATTTTTTGCAGAGCCAGCTGACATAGAATCAATAACGAAATTTATCGTGAACGACATAAGGCGTTTCATCAATGAAGGTAATTGTAAAGTTTCAAGTTATGATGCTAGCAGATATGATCGCCGAGCATTAACCGGGGAATTGGCAAATTTGCTTGATCAGGTTGTGTCGAGAAAGAGCATGATATCTGACTAGGCTCGTGGTTGACCTTAATTGAGCAAGCCATTGTCAGGTTTGAGGTAGTCCAGAGGAGGGGTATATGGAGTTTGTTTTCTGGTTTAGTACATTTTTCGTCTTGTATACGTACTTTGGTTACCCGGTATTAATATGGTTAATCGGATTATCAAAAACTAAAGGTGTTAGTGTGCCAGAGCCTGCTGCCTGGCCCAGTGTGGCAGTCATCGTTCCTGTTCATAATGAAATCAAATATGTTGAGCGTAAGATCGAGAACCTGAAAGAACTTGACTACCCTAAGGGAAGTCTGACTATCTGCTTCGCATCGGACGGTTCAGATGATGGGACGAATGAACTCATTGGACAACATAGAGATGTCCAATTGGTTGCCTATCATCAAAGAAGAGGAAAGCCTTCAGCTATTAATGAGGCGGCCGCTCGGCAAACAGCAGAAATATTAGTATTTACCGATGCTCGACAATTAGTTGACCGTCGGGCTGTAAGAAAACTTGTTGTAACTTTGCTCCAACAAGGTGTAGGAGCTGTCAGTGGTGAATTGGTACAACACGATACAGATTCGATAACAGGAAAATCCGTTGGAATGTATTGGGGTTACGAAAAATGGATACGTAAATCTGAGAGTAAGGTGCATTCCGTTGCCGGAGTGACTGGTGCGCTCTATGCGATCAGGCGAGAAGATTTTGCGCAGATTCCGGAAGATACTTTGCTTGACGACTTTGAGATCCCCATTAGAGTTTTAAGGAAGGGCAATAGAGTGCTAATTGAACCTGGCGCTTACGTTTATGACTCTGTTCAAGAAGATGCGAGTTCTGAGAGAAAGAGAAAAATTAGAACATTAGCGGGCAACTTTCAATCATTTGTTCGCAACAAATGGCTCTTTCTTCCTGGTTCCAATCCCATTTGGTGGCAATTTATTTCGCACAAAGTATTTCGATTGGCGGTGCCTTACGCACTTATAGCCGCCTTTATAACTTCCTATTTATTGGCTGACTGGTTTTTCAATCTAGTATTTATTTTACAGTGTTTGTTTTATTCTGTTGCCTTATTGGCTCACTTTTCCCCAAGGGTAAAAACTTTTAGATCCGTAAGTATCGTTCACGTATTTTGTGAGTTAAATCTTGCGGCATTTCTAGCATTGTTCAGCTATTTGACTAAATCTATCGATATCAAGTGGGAAAAAACTGCATAGTCAATCTGGAATCCAGGTTTGACGCGGAATCGATTTTTGGGAGATGTGGCAATATGGTTAATAAGACGGATTTCGATCTCAACAATAACTTCAACCGGTCTTTAGAAACCGTAGGTTTGGATCCAGTTTTTTTGAAAGAATGTAATTAATCGATTATGACAAAGTGGAAATACCTTTAAGTCCAAATATCTTGGACTGTATCAAATTTGAAACCGCTGGCAATCCACTTGGGTAGTAAATTATTCAAAATCTCAATAGCCAACTGATTGTCGTCATGGAAAAGTATAATGTCACCGCCTTTAACTTGTCTTTTTTTAAACACTTCTAGTTGTTCATCTATTGAACTCTGCTTGTAGTCCAGCGAGTCATATGACCAATGTACAATGTTCCAACGCCTGATGAACAAGCCAACCATGAGGGAGATGCTGAGTTCGCCTTTCGGAGCTCTGAATATTTTGGAGCAACCCGGATCCAATTTATGTATCTTTGATTGACATTCATTTGCCTCATTAATACCATTAATAAATGGTTGAGCGCCGAAATTGCTGTGAGTATCCGAATGGTTGGCTATCAAATGCCCCTGATCCAAAAGTCTTAGGGCTAATTCAGGGTATTTTTCTAAATTTTTCCCTATACAAAAAAAAGTAGCTTTTATTGAAAAGGCGTCAAGTAGCTCGCAAATAGGTAGGGTATATACAGGGTGTGGCCCATCATCGAAAGTGAGATAAAGGGTGCAGGGATTTTTTTTGCCTCTGGTGGTAACTAAACGATTAGGCAGTAGGCTTGCTACTTTTGTACCACCAACATTGATCATGGACTTTCAACGATCCAAAAACTTAAGAAACTCAGGATGTTTAGTATGCCAGCAATTATAATTTTTAGCATCTTTGAGTAGTGTTTCGTATTCATTACTTTAATTAAACTGAAGTAATTGTTCGTAACTTACTAAAGAAGCGCTAGCCAGATACAAATTTCGAGGACAAGAATAATCACCTCCCCCCCAACACAACAGGAAAACTGAAACCAGCCCTCAAACTACTGGTTTTCTCGTTATAACTGACAAGCGCCTCGCCGTAGCCATCGTAGTAACTGATGATAAACTCACTATTTACCCACTCCGGGATTCGGTAAACAAAGTCGAGTTGATAGCTGTATTTGCTGGTTTTGTGGCCTTTCATTGTTTCAAGCTTGATGGTGAGTCTCTCATTGGGTCTAAAACTGGCATTTAGTTGAAGATTGCCAAGGTAGTCTTCAATGTCGCTATTCTCATCACCTATATTAACGACATCCCACGCTTTCAGGCTCAGGCTGAATTGGTCGGATAAGTTAAAACTTCGCTGCAAATATAAACGGTCCCAACTGCGGGATTTTGTTTCATCAAGCCCATTTGATTGATGCTCGTAACCGACTCTGTCAAGGTAGCGGCCGACGAAGTTCAGTCCGTTCTTGTTAGAGGTTTTTGAGTAATCCCAGAAAACTTCCGGGTTATAATTGTGCTCTTTGAAAGGTGCCGAAGATTCCGCAATATCCCACCAGGACTTCTGTGAATAACCAAAATACAACGGAGCCAGTCCTTGGAAAATTGGTTGGTCCGGAAATAGCCTGAACTTCATGCCCAGTTCAAATTTTATGTCCAGGGTTTCACCGCTGAATGGTGTGCCACCGTCGCTATTTTTCATGGAGCCAAATACCAGATAACTTTCTTTATAAGGCTCGAAGAATTCACTAAACCTGGCCTGACGATATTCCTGGATATTAATGATGGGCGGAGGTGTTTCTATGGAGTTGGTATCGGGGCTGGAGATGGATAGCTGACTCAGGCAGTAATTCTTTATTTCAAGTACGGAAAGAGCTTCATTTGCTGGTTGATGAATCTGTTGCAGAAGGCACTTATCAAGTGTTTCTGCTGATGTGGATGGAATTGGCCAAAGCAAAG
This sequence comes from Gammaproteobacteria bacterium, assembly GCA_016764875.1. GTDB lineage: Bacteria > Pseudomonadota > Gammaproteobacteria > Pseudomonadales > Pseudohongiellaceae > NORP240. Next base: position 2,252 of record JAESQX010000143.1, on the reverse strand, counting down.
CGGCTAAAGATAATATGAAAAGATTTCGAACAATTGGCATGTAAAATCCTCTGGCCTGGAACCTGGCTATGGTCGGTTATTCGAATATTCTGGATACCGTACGCTGGGTCATTATAGTTAATCTGCTTCGGTGCGGGGTTGATAAGTGAAGGGATTATTGTAAATGGCTGATTATTATCCAGGAAACAAAAAAGGGGTAATACTTTTCAGTATTACCCCTTTGATTACCCTCTTCGGGCCTGCAATTGGTGTCGATTAAAACAATATTAACCGACTAAGCTGCAGTAATATTTTCGGCCTGAGGACCTTTTTGACCTTGAGTTACAATGAACTGAACTCGCTGACCTTCGACCAGTGTCTTGAATCCTGAGCCGGTGATTGCGCTGTAGTGAGCGAACAGATCCGGTCCGGATTCCTGCTCGATAAAACCAAAGCCTTTCGACTCGTTAAACCATTTTACTGTACCAGTAGTAGTATCAGACATAAGTGTTTCCTGTTTTTCAAAAGTAAATGAGGCCCTATCATCAGGCCATGGGGCTGAAAGTTGTGCTATTACTACTTATGAATTACAGGACGAGGTATTGCTAGAAATGACTTCGAAATGGAGTTGCATAAATATAACGCTTACATTCAAACTGCGCGCAGTATATACAGGCCTAACGCGATGTCAATACCTCAATAGTAGGAAATGCCAATACCCGTACATCGGTCACAGTATTTGCATTTATTAACATGGCTTAGTCTGCTGACGAAATCCTATACACATAATGTACTATTCTTGGCGAGAACAAAAAATCTCTGTCTTTCGGAACTGGACGCCAGAGTAATTCGCTGGCTATGATGAAACAAAGTCGAGCAGATAAACGGTACGTGACAAAAAAGCAAAAAAATTGATATCAGCACAGGCGGCCATAATGAAGCCAGATACCATAGATTTTAGTATTACAAATTTCTCAACTTCTTGTATAAGCCGTCGTAGCCTGCTCAAAGCATTACCAGCTTTGCTGATAAGCCCCCGATTATTTGCGCAGCCGTCAATACCTTCCGTTCCAGCTCTGAAGTTGCATAGTTTTGGTTTACGCGTAACTGATATTGAGCAATCCCTGCGGTTTTACCAGGGATTGTTTGGCTCACCGATACAGGCCCGGCAAGGTGATACCGTGGTGTTGAGAATGGGTGATGGGCCGTTTTTTTATAGCCTCAGGCCAATCGTCAGCGACGAGCAGCCTGGTATTACCCAGATAGGGGTTTCTGTTGGCGAATTCGATGTGGACAGAATCAGAAGCCTGTTGCAAGCTCATGGTGTGAGCCTTGGCTCTCAGCCCGGGGCCGGCCAGAGTGGATTCACCATGGCTATGAAAAGCTGGATAGGAACTCGTAGGCCAGAGCGGGGCGGTTCAACAGCGGGAACCCGAGAGTTATTTTTTGCCGACCGTGACGGAATCGTTTATCAATTGAATGATTCGTCATATTGCGGGGGCACTGGAGAACAGGGAAATACCTGCGAGGCCCTGCAAGCAAGTCCACATAGCGGCTTAATCACACTGCGGGAACTCAACCATTTTACCAACCGGGTACATAATCGTGATATTTCAAATCAATTTCACCGGCAGTTGTTTGGTCTGGATTTTCAGGCCAGCCAGGGTCCGCGGGCTCCGGTCATCGGGGTAGGGGATGGTTATCAGTTTCTCATGTATGTGGGTGGCACCGGCGAAGGTCAGCCGCAGCAGGCTGGCAGAATAGATCACGTTTGTATGGGGATGGATAATTTCGATGTGGATGCTGTACAGGCACTGCTGAATAATTATGGGCTCAGGCCAAGACAGGATCCATCAAAGGTCTCTCCACTGGAGCATTACGTCAGTATGCGTATGCCGAATCGTGGTGGTGCAGAAGGAGGGACGCCGGAACTTTATTTCAGTGATCCGGATGGAATTAGAATTCAGCTACAGGACCCGAGTTATTGTGGTGGAACAGGTTTTCTGGGTGACGATTGCTCCGCCTCTGTTTGAGTTTTGTGCTTCGGGGCATTGATATTTTTGCTGACCGACGTTTTCGCAGATTCGTGTTAGTGTGGCGGCTATGTTCAGTTTCCTCTCCATTCAAGTAGACAAGATCCAGCGATTGGTATGGGTGTTGCTGGCAGGCGTTAGTTTTGTTTCGTCTCAAAGTCTTGCGGCGCAGGCCGACGAAGACCCTGACGTAAGTGCTGCTCCCTGGCAATGGCTGGCAGGTAGAAGGGATCGGGTATC
>JAESQX010000015.1 GCA_016764875.1 Gammaproteobacteria bacterium | reverse complement strand
TGCTTGTCATGAAGGAAATTATTCCCTGCCCGGAATACTTGCCGGTGCTCGACGGCAGGAAGTGGATAATTCCACATTTCAAGGGAGCAGTTCTAACTAGGGACCACCTGTAAGCAGGAGAAAAATACTGAAAACCCCGTCATATCAGCGGTAAAAGATACTGATAAGTAACTGACGCTCGCTTTTACTCTGACGTTAATCCATTCACCACAATGGTGCCCGGCAACCCATATCACCACCATCTTGAACGAAACTGATAGAAGCCCTGGCCCCTTGCGGGGGAAAACTTGTTAATTGAGTCACACCTTTACGGCAATATTCCAAATGTTAATCGATATGCGATTTATACTGGATTAGAATTGTGAAATGACCGATATATAGCTGTGAATAATATGTTCGTTAGTTGTTCCCCTTGCGCTTTTGCCGAAGCGAGAGTTTAAACAACCAGGCAGACTGATATAATATCAGGGCCCGATAAACTCAATACTAGACGAGAATACCAAATGGCTCTCAGCACCAGCCAGCTAACCCAGTTAGTTCTATTCAAGGATGTTAATCCTGATACAGTCCGACACTTGACAGCCCAGTGCCCGATAAAAGATTTCTCTATTGGAGAAGTGTTGTTATCACCAGGCGAAGAAAACCACTCCATGTATGTCGTCCTTGAAGGTTCTGCCAGCATTCGCCTGAACTCATTAGACAACAGCCCAATCGCGGAAGTCGGCAAGGGGGAGAGTATCGGTGAGATGTCTGCGCTGGATAAAGGGATAACGCCTTCGGCATTCGTCCGGGCAGAACAACCAATGAAGGCAATGGTCATTAGCCACACTATATTGATGCAGTTAATTGACCAGTCCCACGAATTGGCCCGTAACCTGCTGTTCCAGCTTTCGAACCGTGTGCGCTCGGTAAATATTACTGTTACCAACAGCCAGCAACTACAAAAACAATCTGAATTAAATGCCAATATTGATTCCCTGACCGGGCTATATAATCGCCGCTGGATCGACAGCTATTTTGACCGCCTGCTATGTCGTAAAGAGCAGCGTAAAGATCAACCCGATTTTGCAGTTCTTATCGCTGATGTTGATCACTTCAAAAAATTCAATGACACATTCGGCCACCTGGCTGGAGATCAGGCTTTACGTTGCGTCGCTACTGCATTACGGGAAAATACCCGTCCCACCGATATTGTTGCCAGATATGGCGGCGAAGAATTCTTAATCCTGTTGCCTGATACCTGCCCCGATGTGGCCGTCCTTATTGCCAACCGTATTATTAAGGGAATGAGGGAACAACCTATCAAGATGGGCGACACTGTCTATCCAAACATAACTATTTCGGCCGGAATTGCATCCCTGCGCGCGGATGACAGCTTTGAATCTTTGGTCCTGGCCGCTGACAAGGGATTATTCAGAGCAAAGAACAACGGCAGGAACCAGGCGGCCATAGAAAGAGTGTAATAACGCCGCAAACCTCGGATAGTTAACGCTTCGGAGAGTATTACAACTCTCTCTTATCCCTTCCCCTTCATGTTCCACTGAAGAACAATTCAATAATGGTTCGCTGTCGTTGTTCATAGAATCCTAATCCTCGGCAGACGCGATAGAGAATCATGGATTTGTATGCTAACTTTTAGCCTGATACATACACTACTGTCTGGCCTTATCTAAAACTTACCCTATGATTAATCGACGCAAGACGCTCAAAGCACTCGGAATAGGCGCTTTGGGAGCCTCAGGAATTCCAGGCTTAATTACCCCAAAAACAATAGCACAACACTCTGAGCTGGCAACAACGGCGCTTAACTCACTGAATATTCCCCCACTGGAAGAAGGCAGCATTACCGATACTGTGCGTCAATTCCAATTGACCATGCAACGCGGGTCCAGAAGTTTTCTACCCGATTCTCCGTCGGAAACCCTCGGAATCAATGGCGACTATCTTGGCCCCACTCTGCATTTTCGACGCAATGAAGATGTGTCACTGCAAATTCATAATCAAATTGGAGAACCCACCACTCTGCACTGGCACGGTTTCCATATACCAGCCAGTGAAGACGGCGGCCCCCATCAGACAATCGCAGTGGGTGATACCTGGAATCCACAATACAAGGTATTGCAACCAGCGGGCACCTACTGGTATCACTCCCATATGCTCCACAAATCGGCTGAGCAAGTTTATAAAGGCCTGGCTGGATTAATCATAGTTGACGATGAATCTAACGAGGAACTTGATCTTCCATCCACTTACGGAACAGATGACATTCCACTGATTGTGCAGGACAGAAACTTTAATAGAGAGGGCGCATTAGTGTACCGGGCCTCCTATGAAGATACAGTCATAGGTACACACGGCGATACTATTCTGGTTAATGGTACCTGGCGCCCTTACTTTGAACCACAAACGGCCCTGGTACGATTTCGCCTGCTTAATGCAGCCAATGCCAGAACCTTCACTTTTGCATTCAGTGATGGCAGGGAGTTCTATCAGATTGCCAGCGATGGTGGCCTGTTAAACAGCCCGGTACCGATGACCACACTGGAGCTCGCTGTCGCCGAGCGGGCTGAAATCCTGGTGGATTTCAGTGATGGCCGGGAGGTTACCCTGGTAAGTCTGGGCAAGACCCCCACCTTTCCCGAATTCCCTGGCGGTATGAGCGGTATGATACGCTCTTTGAATGCCCAATCGTTCGATATTCTGGCCATCCGGCCACAGCAGAATCTGAGTGGGCAGGTGATACTTCCCCAGAGACTTGAAAATATAGGTCGACCCACGGGAATAATCACCGAAATCACCCGAAAGATTCGCCTATCCATGGGTTTTGGCACCCGCAGCGGTGACGATCGCGGACCTGGCAGGGGGGCGCGTAACGGTCGTGGCGGTGGCCATGGCGGAGGGCACTTCTCCATTAACGGTCGGGTCATGGACGTCAATTACATAAATGAACGCATTCCTCTTTACAGTACGGAAATATGGGAGCTGACCAATACCTCTCCCATGATGCACCCTTTTCATATTCACCACGGATTATTTCAGGTACTTGATCGGGATGGGGCACCCCCACCTGCCAATGAACTAGGCTGGAAAGATACCGTAAAGGTAAACCCTGGTGAACTGGTGCGAATCGTAATGCGATTTGAGGATTTTGCCGATCCTGATAACCCCTACATGTACCACTGTCACATTCTGGAGCATGAAGATCGCGGCATGATGGGTCAGTTTCTGGTGGTGTAACCGTGATCGTATTGAGGCGGGTATGGGCTAAAGCGCCCTGCCAACCACTGCAGAAACTGCCGCGGTTAGTTTCGCTCCACAAATACAATTTGGTGATGCCTTTCAGGGTGATCCAGGCACCCGGTCATACCGGGTATTTATCGATGAGGCATTGATTCCTGCACGCAAAACTACTAACTTAGCCTCCGGTTAACTACTTCCGCGGGGGAGCTAGCATGAAATCAAATATTGCCCTTCTTATGTCTATCTTGCTAGCCACATTATGTGTGTCGGCGGCCCAGGCGGCCGACAGTTATACCGCGCCTCGAACCGAATGGGGCCAACCAGACCTGCAGGGAGTCTGGAGTTTTGCTTCCAACACACCAATGCAACGACCTGAGCGCTTTGCTAGTCAGGAGTTTTTGACACCGGAAGAAGTAGAGAAGGAAATCGCTCGCCAGGAGGCCCGCCGGGCCAAAGCAGATGCCGCCGCTGCGGTACGCCTGGTCAATCCGGAAGCCCCGCCGGCGGGTGATAATACCGGTGGCTATAATGATTTTTGGGTAGAATCTGCCGGTATCGGAGATAATGTCCGTACCTCCCATATTGTATACCCACTAAACGGCCGTATGCCTTCAATAGTTGAGGGTGTAAAAGTAGCACGCGGTGGGCTTGGCCCGGACGTCCCCGGTGAACGCCCGGTTCTTTATACTGTCGGTGGCATCGCCAAAGACGGCCCTGAGGATCGAGGCCTGTCAGAACGCTGCATTGTAGGCTTTAATTCCGGACCTCCTTTTAATCCCAGCTTGTACAACAACAATGTGCAAATATTCCAGAACAGGGATCATGCTGTGATATTGACAGAAATGATTCACGATGCTCGTATCGTTCCAATCGGCGATAGAGGCCCCATTGACGAAAATATTGGTTTATGGTCAGGTGATTCTCGTGGCCATTGGGATGGCGACACTCTGGTAGTTGTCACAAAAAACTTCAATGGCCGGGTGAGCAGCTTTTTCGGTGCCGGAAATTCTAAAAATAAAACACTTACAGAACGCTTTACTCGAGTTAACATGGACACGGTAAACTACGAATGGACTATCGATGATCCTTCTACATTTACCGACAAAATTACCGCCATTGTGCCAATGACTAAAGTGGCCCAGCTATATGAATACGGTTGTCACGAAGGCAACTATGGCATGGTCAATATTCTTCGCGGTGAAAGAATAGCGGAACAACGTGCAACAACGTCAGAGGGCAGTAACTAGGAATATGTATCACAAGGTATTTGGTAACAAGTAATAAAAAAGCAAATTCATTCACTGGAAAACTAATAGCGTAACTAGCTGTTGGTTTTTCGAATTCAGGGGTCCAGTTAAAAAGGTTGATCATGAACATTACACTACTAAAAAAAGTTTTCCTTACTATTTCCATATCCACGATAGCGCTTCTGGTTTCCGTCACCAGTAACGCACAACTCACAGAAATTCCAAAAACTCCAGATGGCAAACCTGACTTCAGCGGTATCTGGCAGGCAATTTCGTCCGCTCACTGGGATATAGAACCTCATATAGCGGCATACGGCGCCGTGCCTGAGAGTCTGGGAGCCCTGACCGCGATTCCCGCAGGATTGGGGATTGTTGAAGGCGGCCGCATTCCCTATACAGACGCTGCACGTCGCCAACGGGATGAAAACAAGGCGGACGCGGTTGATCGTGATCCCTTGACCAAGTGCTATATGCCAGGTGTGCCACGAGGGAATTTGCTGCCTTTTCCGTTTCAGATCGTGCAGTCACGTGATGTTATCCTGATTGCCCATGAATTTGCCGAAGCTAATCGAATTCTTTACGTTGATCAGCCAGAGCTGGAATCCCAGGTTGATGCGTGGATGGGCCACTCCAATGCTCACTGGGAAGGTGACACCCTGGTGGTGCGAGTTTCCGGTCAGATGCCTGACACCTGGTTTGATCGTGCCGGCAATCACCATTCCTATGAAATGATAGTGGAAGAGCGCTGGACATATGCCGGCCCCAACCACGTGAACTACCAGGCCACTATCACGGACCCCAGCATCTTTACCAGACCATGGACTATCAGTTTACCGTTGTATCGCAACGTTGATCCTGACATGCAACTGCTGGAATTCAAGTGCGTGGAGTTCGCCGAAGAATACATGTACGGACAATATCGAAAGCCTGGCACAACCCGTGCTGGAGCCCGACCGTAGGCTGACAATTAAGTAAGCCTTTTGCAGAAATTCAATAAAAGGTACATACCGGCTTGGTAGTTTACTACCAGGCCGGCTCTTTATTGGGGTAAGCCAGTTCACCTGGCCACACTGAATGTGTTGCCATCATCACTGGTTCTTCGGTGTTCATCATCAGTTATGGACCCTGCGTCTAAAATAATATTACCCCCTTAAAAAATCCCTTTACTCCTGTTTCTCCATGCAGCAACATGGATTGCTATCCACTCGATCCATCAGAGGTTTTATTATGAAACAGCTAGATTGGAGCTATAGTCGGGAAGCCTTGATCGCAATATTCATTGTATTATTGGTCTCATTATCTCAACCTGCATTTTCAGTAACTCCCGAAACATTTGATATCAATCGGTATACCACTACCGGCGCCGGAACTTTTGAAACCTTCTATGTCGACAAGACACAAACACTTCGCTCAGCAATGGCCGATGATCTAGTTGATGATGAAACTCTTTTACTGGTGACCAGTACGGCTTCCGGCAACCTGGCCCTGATCAGGGATCAAATGTCATTCCACCATATAGCCCAGGGTTCATCCAATGCTCTGGATTGGATGGTAACTTTTTGAGTCGTCTGCAATTCAGGGATCAGTTTGGTTCCTACGATTGAAGGAAAAACCTATAATTTTGTCAATTCAGGGCTGTATGACGGCTTGTTTGTTTTGGAAGATAAGGAAACCAGAACTCTGTGGAGCCACATGACCGGTGAAGGGCTATATGGGCCACATGCCAGTTATAAAATGCCCGTTTCAAATTTGCTGCAAATGAATGTCGCTCAGGCAATGGCAATGGATTCAGACATGGTAATTGCTATATCGGACCGTCCCTACAAAAACGGTACCGGTTTCACCAATGGCCGTTGGAACCCGGAAAATCTCGATGCCAAACTCATGCCCGCGTTCGTCGAAACCCTTGGCGATGAGGATGAGCGTCTGGACCGAATGGCAATGGGCCTCGGTATCTGGACTGATGACACCCGCCGCTATTATCCTACCGAGACAATCCGGGCGCGGGGTAAATACCTGGTTGATGAAATCGAAGGTCGCAAACTGCTGATAGTCCTGGATCCATTAACCTCAACGCCAACAGCGCTCTACTGGAACACCGATGAAGCAACCATAGAAGGCCGCGATATACTGTTGGATGACGGCTTCAAAATTTCAAACGGAGTGCTCTATGACAGCGAGGGAGAGTTGGTGGAGGTAGAACGGCCACAGCAATTATTTACACGGTGGTACGGATTCGCGCTTACGTTTCCTGGTTCAGAGATTATCGAGTAATTTAACCGAGAGTCTGCATGAAGAATATTTTCAATCAATTCTGTCTCTTCATTTTAATCGGAGCTTTTATCGCCCCCGCATTTTCACAAGAAAGTGCAGGGGCATGTTCCGTAACCGGTAAAACCGCGAATCTTGATTTCAGTTTGCAGGACATGAATGGCAATGAGGTAAAACTCAGTGATTTTAAAGGCCAGGTTATCCTGCTGGATTTCTGGGCCACATGGTGCGGTCCATGTCGCATCGAAATTCCAGGCTTCATCGAACTGTTTGATAAATATCAGGAGCAGGGCTTACAGATACTGGGAATTTCCGTTGACGATCCTGTGGATTCACTTCTGCTTTATGCCGAAGAAATGGAAATGAATTACCCGGTGCTGGTGGGAGATGGTCGCGATGATGTTAAAGATGCCTTCGGCCCCTTGTACGGATTTCCCTCTACTTTTTTAATCAACCGGGAGGGAAACATCTGCCATCAACATACCGGGTTCGCACCCAAAGAAAAGTTTGAAGAAGAAATTCTACAGCTCCTGTAAAAAATAAATTCTAGTCGGAGCTATGTTTATACAAATGCACATCCTTTTGAGGGAACGGAATGGACAGACCTTCCTTGTCAAAAGTCTTGTATACGGCTTCATTCATAGCATAAAATACACCCCAGTAATCTGCCGCTTCAACCCAGACCTTCACAACAATATTCACCGAGCTGTCAGCTAACTCAACAACCGCCCTGAATGGCTCGGGGTCTTTCAGAATTCGATCATCAGCTGCAATCAAACGATCCAGCACCTCGTATGCCTTGTCTACATCATCGCCATAACTAATACCGAAAGTAAAATCCACCCGGCGAGTTACCTGGGTGGAAAAATTGACGATAGCACTGGTGGCCAGAGGGCCATTAGGAATCAAAATAGTCTTGTTGTCCGATGTTGTCAGCACTGTCACAAAGATTTGAATATCCTTGACTGAGCCGACGTATCCCTGCGCGTCGATTACATCTCCCACCTTGTAGGGCTTAAACAGCAGAATCATTACCCCGCCGGCGAAGTTCTGCAATGTACCGGATAAAGCCAGGCCCACAGCCAGACCAGCCGCACCGAGGATGGCAACGAACGAAGTCATTTCAATGCCAAGCACACTGAGGGAAGTGATATAGACCAGCACCTTTAAAAGCATGGAAATCATGCTATTAAGGAAACCTTGCAGAGATAAGTCCATATCACTGCGGGTAAATGTTTTGCCAATTACCTTGGTGATGACGCGAACAACATAGAGCCCGATAACCAGAGTAGCGACGGCCGCGACGAGTTTTAAACCGTAAGTGATCGCCAGATCGGTAAGAACGGTGGTATCAAAATTTTCCATGATTGAATTCCCAAGTAATTTTGCCAGGTGGTTAGCGAATATCTGTCAGAACAAGCTGCCTATCCGGTCTCATGACTGAGACGAGGTTACACCGTATCAGCTACATTCTCAGCACTCCAAGATTAATGCTGTAATTATCCCTACGAGGCGGTATATTTGTGGAAACGCCATTGGCTTGATCATATCATTAGATAGCCGTTTCGTTAACCCGGCAAACGGCTTTTATCACCGTCACGTTGTAGGCTAAGGTTCTACCATGCTGCATCATAAATTCATCGAGACTGCAAAGCACCTGGGCGATCACGTCGCCATCATTGACTGCAATCTAAATCGCGATATTACCTACAAACAGGCTTTGATCGCGTCAATAATACTGGCCAGGCGCTTCAAGAAGCTGGAAAGAGGGCGCATCGGCATCTTGCTACCGACGTCTTCAGCGGCGGCCCTGTCCATTGTCGGCGCCACCATGGCAGGGCTGACACCGGTGATGATTAATTACTCCACCGGTGCTGAAAAAAACTGCCACTACGCGCAAAGACAATGCGACTTCAAGACCATCATAGCAACCCGGGCCCTGCTGGAAAAAACGGGGTGTCCGCTGTTACCTGGAATGATTCTGATCGAAGACATAATGGGTAACTTGGGTAATTTTGAAAAAGCCCTGGGGTTTATGAAATCAATATTACCTGTCCCCCTACTTTGCAGGTTATATGGAAAACACAATCCGCAGGCAAGTGCGGTAGTGCTGTTTACCAGTGGTAGCGAGAAGGATCCAAAGGTGGTCCAGCTTACTCACCACAACATACAATCAAACATTGAAGCCTTCTCTGCCATGATGCGGATAACTGAATTCAATAGCCTGCTTTCTGTCCTTCCCTACTTTCACGTATTTGGCCTGACTGTTAATCTATGGACACCTTTGCTACTGGGCATTACCTCAATAGCCTATGCCAATCCGCTGGAATTCAAAACCATTGCCCGAATAATCAGGGATCACCATCCTGAAATTGTTGTTGGCACGCCCTATTTCCTTGAAGGTTATTTAAAACAATCGAAAGCCGGGGAGTTTGAAAGTTTGCGGCTGGTGGTTTCAGGCGCCGACAAGTGCCCTGAAACCCTGCGCCGGGGATTCAAGGAGAAACACGGAATTGACATTATTGAAGGTTACGGCACCACGGAAACATCACCGGTTATTTCTGCCAATCCCAGGGAGGCCAACAAGCCCGGCAGCATTGGCAAACCTATCCCGGGCACTGAGGTAAAGATAATTAACTATGAAAGCGGCCTTGAATGTAAGGCCGGCGAGACTGGAAAAATCATGGTTAAAGGTGCTGGCGTCATGCAGGGCTACCTTAATGACATGGAAGAGACCTCATTGCGACTGCAATCAGGCTGGTATGACACGGGCGATCTGGGCTATCTGGATGAAGATGGCTACCTGTGGCATAAAGGCCGACTGAAACGTTTTGTCAAAATCGGCGGAGAAATGGTTTCTCTGGTAAACGTGGAAGAGATCCTCAATGAAAAGACTCCCGAGAATGTGGAATGTTGTGCCGTGGAATTGCCTGATGCCAAACGTGGCTCAAAGATCGTTGCAGTAGTTACCTCGGAAGTGGACGAGTCTGAAATCCTGAAAAAGCTTTCGTCAGAGCTTCCCAACCTCGCCCTGCCGAAAAAATTTATTGTTGTGCCGGAATTCCCCCGGATGGGAAGCGGCAAGACTGATTTCAGAACCCTGACCAAAATTGTAATCGAGCAAGAGCGTCAAAAATAGCCAATACGATCAAGACCCGGTTAGCCCCTCATCAAGTATAAAGAAGACAGGCCACATCCTGCTCGGCGTGCTCTTTCAGCGGTATCAGTTTCGGAGTTTTTACCTTGCATTCATCCATGACACGGGGGCAGCGGGGATGAAACGAACAGCCCGACGGCGGGTCAATGGGCGAGGGAACATCGCCACTGAGCACCTGGCGTTTTACCTCATGATGAGGATTCGGGATGGGAATAGCCGAGATCAGAGACTGGGTATAGGGATGTTTGGCATTTTGATAGATGGTTTCACCCTCACCCTCTCCCACCAGTTTCCCAAGGTACATAATGGCGATGCGATCCGAGATGTGCTTTACCACCGCCAGATCATGGGCAATAAATAAATAAGACAGGTTAAATTCCTTCTGCAGTTCAATCAGCAGATTCAGAATCTGACTTTGAATGGAAACATCCAGTGCCGATACCGGCTCGTCGCAAATTATCAGCCTGGGATTCAAGGCAATTGCCCGGGCGATGCCAATACGCTGCCGCTGCCCGCCGGAAAACTCGAAGGGATAACGGGTTACGGAACGGGCTGGCAAACCCACAATCTCCAGTAGTTCGACCACACGTTTTTGCCGTGATGCTTTATCACAAATTTTATGGATAATAAAAGGTTCCTGCAGGATGTCCCCCACGGTATGGCGCGAATTGAGCGACTCCATGGGGTCTTGAAAGATCATTTGAATATTCTGCCGATAGGGGTGCAGCTCCCGACCTCTTATGTGGGTAATGTCTTTTCCTTCAAACCGGATCTGCCCCGCAGTGGGATTGTACAGGCGAGTAATACAACGCCCCAGAGTTGATTTCCCACAGCCCGACTCACCCACCAGGCCCAGGGTCTCGCCCGGCTTGATTTTCAGACTCACTCCATCCACGGCCTTGTTGTATTTTCCGGTCCGCATAAAAATGCCTTCCTTGACAGGAAAATGCATTTTTAAATCACGAACTTCCAGAATTGGATTTTCCGACATCACTTACCAACCTGCCCTGACTCAATATCACGCCAGTGGAAACAACTGACAATGTGACTCTGCGAAATAGACTCAATACCAGGAATGCTTTCAGCACATGAATCTTTTCTATAAGGGCAACGATTCTCGAAACGGCAACCTTTAGGCAAATCAAGTAAACCTGGCACCATTCCCTCTATGATTGGCAGCACTGATTTCAGAATTGAATCCAGTCGCGGAATAGAAGAAAGCAGCCCCCTGGTATAGGGGTGACTGGGATTATCAAAGATATCGTATACCGTCCCCTGCTCGGCAACCCGACCGGCATACATGACCACAACTGAATCTGATGTTTCTGCAATTACACCCAGGTCATGGGTAATTAGAATAACTGCCATTCCCATTTCATTCTGTAATTCCTTGATTAACTCCAGGATCTGCGCCTGAATCGTTACATCCAGAGCTGTGGTAGGCTCATCTGCAATGAGGATGCTGGGTTTACACGCCAAAGCTATGGCGATCACCACACGTTGCCGCATTCCGCCGGAAAGCTGATGAGGGTATTCACCCATACGCATATCCGGGGAAGGAATACCTACCCGATCCAGCACCTCCATTGCCTGTCGGGTGGCCTCATCCTTGCTGATGTCCTTGTGCAGGTAAGGCACTTCGGTTATTTGTCTGCCGATGGTGTGCACCGGATTCAAGGCTGTCATCGGCTCCTGAAACACCATAGAGATGGTGTTGCCGCGAATTTTTCCCATACGGCTTAAACTGGCCTGGATCAGATCCTCCCCTTCCAGCAGTATTTCACCACCTACGATTTGACCCATGGGCTGTGGCAACAAGCGCATGATGGACAAAGCGGTGACACTTTTGCCACAGCCGGATTCACCAACGATTCCCAGTGTCTCACCTGCAGCCAGGTCGAAACTGACATCGTCCACCGCACGCACACGACCTTCGTCAGTGTCGAATTCGGAGATCAGGTTTTTTACAGATAGCAAAGGTTGCGGCATTAAAACTACTACTCTTTATACTGATCATACACAGCGATATGTGGTTCAAATGAATCTCCCGCCCGCCTGGCCGACAGGGTTTCCTGTTTAGCTTCGGAGTCGATCCAGTGCACCATCAGATCGCTGGGGCCTTTGGAATACCTGAGGTTAAAATCTTCAGGCCACTTGATCCAGCGCCAGTAACTATGCCAGTAAAAAGGCTTTACGAAGCCTGGCACCCAGGAAGCATAGTCGTGGTGCATTTCCAGCAGTGTATGTGAAAGTTCCATTAGTTCCTGCTCGTCGCCGGAATTATCAAAACGTTCAATGAGTTGATCCATCTCAACCACGGCAACACTCTCAAGGTTATTAGTCTGGGGTTTGACCTTACGGTTCTCATTAACACTGCCATCGGCAAGAAATGCATCATCGTAGGCGTTGTCGGAATGAAAGAAATCCCAGTAGCGTGGTAAAGGCTCAAGGGACGAATTAAAGCTGAGAAAGTACATATCGTGCTGCTTTTCCTGGGCCTTTCTGAAACCTGCTGCCGAATCCAGAATTTCGATACGCAATTCGAGCCCCGCTTTGATAGCCTCTTCTTTTAAAATGGTAAAAATATCCGCATAGCGATCATAGTGAGTGGACAGGGTAAAAGACAATCTCTGGCCCGTCTCGTTAAGCAGAATGCCATCAGGGCCGGGGTGATCAAATCCTGCCCTGGCAAAATGTTCCATGGCCAGCCTGATATCAAATGGCCTTGCTTCAAGTGTAGGATGGGAATATTTGCCGTATCCGTCTCTTGGAGAATTCAGCCTGAACATATCTCCGCGGAAATAATTCTTTATAACCAGGTCCCAGTTTGAAGCGTATTGAATACCTACCCTTATATCCCTGTTATCCAGTAGTGGCCGCGAGGAATTAATCCACAGACCCCAGTTACTCCTTGGCCCATTGTTAAAAAACTGCACCTTGTGAATATAGCCATTGGCTACATCGACATCATCGTCTGCCAGAAAATCATACCAGTAGTCGGCTGTAACTATCCCGAACTGATCGATATCGCCGGCGCGAAATGACTCGAACCGCTTGGCGGGATCGCGCACCACAGAGAGATTTACCCGATCAGGATTAAATCTGTACTGCCAGAATTTTTTATCCTTGGCCCACCAGTCATCAATGGCAGTCAGAACTATATTGGTGCCCATAGTGATGTTTTCCTCACGCACCTCGTAGCGACCGGCCGTGGGGGCAAACCGCCATTGATAACGCTCCGTATAATCATCGCCCAATTCACGGAAAAAATGTTCCGGAGCGGGGAAAATCTCCATCACCACACCCAGGGTATCAAGCCTGATTTTCGGTACGCCATAGGCAAAAGTCAGATCGTCGTATCGGGTTACATGGACAAATTCATTCTCCCAGTAGTTGTTTTGCCAGGGGTCAGTGATATATTCAGTCATTCCGAAAAACATGGTGAACAGCATATCGTCCGCCGTTACAGGTTCACCGTCGGTCCAGCGTGCCTCGGGATTGATCTTCATATAAACAGTATTTTCTTTTTCAGACACTGCCCAGGATTCAAGAATCCCCGGATAATAATCGAACTCATTAGGATGTCGATGAGCCAGCATCATGCCGGTATTATCATAAATCCAGCCACGGAAGCTGCTGTTGGAATCAGGTCCATAGGTTCGCAGGGTCGGCGGAAAATCATCTATTACACCATAGGTAGTTCCACCCCTGACGGCTTCGGATGATCCAATCTCGCCAAGACTTTTACCATTTTCCCAAACCAGATCAGCAGGCAGATCAGCGAGGGTTTTAAAACGGAAACGATCCGGGTTGGCGGCGTAAAAGGCTTCCTTCTCAGGAGTTATATCAACGACTTCGGCATTGCCGGATTGCTGAGATTCTCCGCCGCAAGCGCTGAGTAGTAAAACCAGCAACCCAAACGACAGCTGTCTGTAATAATTCATAACCGTTTAGCCTCCCCCGCGTCCTGATTGTTTATCGATACTGATCATACACTTCGATACTGGCAGGAAATGTACGATCTTCCCGCTGTGCCGCTTCCGTATCCTGTTTCATGTCTTCGTCAATCCAGTGAACAAACGCCTCATAAGGATAAATAGTGTAGCGGTAGTTAAATCCTTCCGGCCAGCGTACCCAGCGCCAATAGGCGGTTCGATAGTATGGCTCCACCCAGCCAGGAGAAAAAGACCCATAGTCATGGTGCAATTGCAGAATCTGGTGAGACAGTTCAATCATTCGTTCCTTATCATCCGAATCCTGATACTCATCCACCATGGCGTCCATTTCCAGGCTGGCAATACTTTGCAGGTTATTGGTTTGCGGTTTGGTTTTTCGATCAGGGTTCACACTACCGTCTTCCAGAAAGGCCTGATCATAGGCATTGATTGAATGAAAGTATTCCCACATTCTCGGATACATTTCATTTGAGGCGGCAAAACTCACAAAAAATATTTCATGTTGCTTTTCCAGTGCTTTGCGAAATCCAGATGCTCCATCCATCATTTCAATACGCAGCTCCAACCCTGACTTGATAGCTTCCTCCTTGAGGATGGTAAACACATCAGTGTATCGGTCATACATGGTAGATAAGGTAAATGCCAATCGATCACCTTGCGCATTGACAAGAATGCCATCTGATCCTCTTTCAACAAATCCGGCTTTGGCAAAATGTTCTATCGCCAGATTAATATCAAAAGGACGTGCTGTTAAAGTCGGGTGGGAAAATTCCGGATAACCATCGTTCTGTGTTTTCAGGCGTACCGGATCACCACGAAAATAATTTTTAATTACCAGATCCCAGTTAGCTGCATATTGAATTCCCAACCGAACATCCTGATTATCCAGGAAACGGCGGGCTGAATTTATCCAAAGCCCCCAGTTACTTCTCGGTCCCTGGTTGTAAAACGTATTCTTGTGAATATAACCTGCGGTAATATCAGGATCGTCATCCGGCAGATTGTCATACCATTGTTCTGCTGTGGATATGCGCATAATATCCGCATCACCCCGACGAAAAGCTTCGTAACGCTTGGCCGGGTCGCGCACCACGTTCAACACGATACGGTCCGTATTGAAGCGATAACGATAATATTTATTATCTTTGGCCCACCAGTCCTGTAAACGTTCGATTACAAGATTGACTCCCATATTGATTTCATCAGCATCAATAAAATAAGCGCCGGCATGGGGCTGATAGCGCCACTGATAACGCTCGGGAAAATCCTCTCCAAGTTCCTTGTAGAAATGTTGCGGTACCGGAACTACCTGTAAAACCCGCGAGGTCATATCAGGTTTAACCTTTGGCACAGTCATGGAAAAAGTATAGTCGTCGTACCTGGTTATGTTAGTGAACTCGGTTTTGTAATAGTTAGTGGAGAACGGCGCCTGAATATGATCAGAGTAATAAAAGAAAAATGAGAACAGAGCATCATCCGAGGTAATCGGTTCACCATCTGTCCAGCGCGCCGCCGGATTGATTTTTATATAAACTGTCTTGTGTGCAGCATCAATAGCCCAGGACTCGGCAATGCCGGGAATAAACTCATTGGTATCGGGATGTTGCGAAGCGTAGGTGAGGCCATAATATCCGCTAATCCACCCCCGTGACGAACTGTTGGAATCCGGCCCGACAGTTCGCAAGGTAGGCGGAAAGTCATCCAGTAGCTCATAAAAGGTTCCGCCCTTGGTGGCCTGGGGAGAACCAATTTCAGGCTGGTCCAATCCATCTTCCCACATCAGGTCGGTTGGCAAATCAGCGATAGTGGCAAAGGTTATCAATTCCGGGTTGGCTGCATAGAAATCCAGCACTTCCTGGGTGTTATCGATACTGACGAAATCGTCCGACTGCCCAGAGTCACCTCCACAGGCAACCAGTAGCAGGCTGATAAAAATCAACCCCGGTAATTTGATAATTTCCCTGATGCTCATGGTTATGTCACTCCTGAGAGTCTCTATCACTATTTGTATACGGTAAATTTTTTCGGATCAAAGGATTCCCTGATAGCTTCACCGATGAATGTCACCAATGTCAGCAGCACGACCAGGGTGCCGAAAGCTGACATAACTATCCAGGGGGCCGTGCGTAAAGTTTGAGTGCCCTGCTTTAACAACTCGCCCAGACTCGGTGTGGGAGGTGGCAACCCAAAGCCAAGAAAGTCCAGTGCGGTAATGGCCGATATGGCTGACACAATGGTAAACGGCATAAAGGTAACCAGTGTGGCCAGAACGTTTGGCAGAATATGATGAAACACAATGCGGGTATTGGAAGCACCAAGTATTCGCGCAGCTGACACATAGTCCCTGACTTTTTCCTTATAGGTTTCTGTGCGCATGTAATAGGTCATGGAAGTCCAGGAAAACAAAACCATTACCGTCAGCAGAATCAATATTCTCATGCCTACAGTAAAGGTGTCAGGTATCACAGAAAACACGATAATAACCATATACAGGAAAGGAATATTGCTCCAGATTTCAATTATGCGCTGGGAAATTATATCGAACAGCCCGCCGAAGTAACCCATGGCACAGCCAACCATAACGCCGATCAAATAGACCGACGCCATAAATCCCAGGGAAAAAAGCAGGGCGATTCGCGTACCATAAAACAGGCGCGCCAGAATATCGCGACTGGTTGTGTCTGTGCCAAGGAAATGCCTGGCTGAGGAACTGGGCGGTTCAGGTCGAAAAATACCGGTGGATGCATCATTTTCAAATGGACTATAGGGAACCACGGGTAATAGCACCCAGTTATCGGAACCACTGTCATTAAAGTGTTGTTTCAGTTCCCGGTAATTGGTTTCGTAAGGATAGTCCAGGCCAAAATCAGTTCCGGGGTGAAAAGCGGCGTAGGTGGGGAAATACAGATCTCCCTGATAGCTCACTATCAGGGCCTTATTGTTGATAAGCATTTCGGCAAACAAACTCAATATCAGAAATATAACAACAAGAATAAAACTGTAATAACCCCGTTTAATTTCCCGAAAACGGCGCAGCTTTTTGATGGTCTGTGGATTTAGTCGAATTTGCATAACCGCGCTAATTAAACCTGATTCGGGGATCAACCAACGCCACCAGAATATCGGAAATAATATTGCCTACCAGCAACAACAGACTGGCAAGAAATACCACGCCCATTACCACCGGATAATCCCGATCAATAATGGAGGTAAGTCCCAACAAGCCGAATCCATTGATATCAAATATTGTTTCAATGAGAAATGATCCAGAAACCAACAGCGTAATATTCTGGCCAAAAGTAGTGGCAATGGGGATAAGAGAATTTCGCAGAGCATGACCGCTAACCGCACGCCTGAATGAAACACCTTTTGCCACAGCGGTACGTATGTAATCCGATGCCAGGTTATCCATGAGATGGTTTTTCAATAACAGGGTCACCAGGGCAAAACTGCCCACCAGGTAACAGGTCAGGGGCAATATAGAATGCTGCAAAAGATCCAGGATCTTTCCCCACAGGCCCAACTCGTCAAACTGTAGACTGACAAAGCCCCCCATGGGGAACCACTCCAGACGCACTGAAAAATACAACAGCAACAGGGAGCCCAGGGCATAGCCGGGCACGGCATAACCTATAAAGATAAATATGGAAGTTGCATTGTCTACCAGAGTCCGGTGTTTTATCGCCTTCAGGATCCCCAGCGGGATACAGACCATGTAGGTGATTATTAGTGTCACCAAGCCATAATAAAGTGATACCGGGAAGCGACTGGCAATCACATCCCATACTGGTTGATTAAAACGGTAGGAAGTTCCAAGGTCGCCCCTTATCACTTTTCCTACCCAGTCCACGTAACTCTGAAACACCGGCTTGTCAAAGCCATAATATTCCCGCAAACGGTCAAGTTGCGCTTCTGACAAAGCCATATTCTGCCCGGCCACCGAGCGCCCTGCACCACCTGCCAACTGCGCCTCCATTATGGCGCGCTCAATCGGTCCGCCGGGAACCATTCGGGTGATAACAAAGACAATGACGGTTATTCCGAGCAATGTCGGAGGAATCAGCAATAAACGTCTGATGAAATAATCACGCATTGGCCGCTTGGTAATCCGATTAGCTGTCGCTAATTGGAAAGTTTTTCCTCTTTTTTAAGCTAAAATCAGTGCAAAGTAATCACTATAGCGCTTGTTGTTTTAGTCGTTATACGGGCAGCAAACATGCTCCCGCAAACCGCGCCACAGGGCTATAAACCAGTCCAGGCAGAGAGTTTGCCACATTTCGCAGCCAGGTAATAATCAAATCCGTGTTTTTGTTTTGCGGCCAGGGAACCTCTGACTAATACAAATGACAGGCGACTTGGCGGTCCAACTCTTTCAGGGGTATTAAACTCGGGGTTTGCTCTCGGCATATCTCCATTACACGGGGGCAACGGCTGGCAAAGCGACAGCCCTGGGGCACATTAACCGGGCTGGGAATTTCCCCCTGAATAGTGGTTGAAGTCCGTTGTTTTTCCGTAGCGGGGTCGGGCTCGGGATTGGAATTTACCAGGATTTCGGTATAGGGGTGTCTGGGCTGAAAATACACGTCGTCGGCAGGGCCCAGTTCCACCACCGAACCGAGGTACATTACCGCCATACGATCACTGACATAGCGCACCATGGACAGGTCATGGGCAATGAACAACAGGGTCAGGCCCATTTTCTCTTTAAGATCGCCCAACAGATTAACTACCTGGGCCTGAACCGAAACATCCAGCGCTGAAATGGGCTCATCACACACCACGAATTCCGGTTCCAGGATCAAGGCCCGGGCTATGCCTATTCGTTGCCGCTGTCCCCCTGAAAATTCATGAGGATAGCGTGACATATGATCAGGGTGTAAGCCCACTTGCTCCAGCCAATGGGCAACCCTCTCACGGATGCTAGTCCCACTCTGGCTGCTATGAAGTTTGAGGCCTTCACCGATAATTTCACCTACGGTCATGCGTGGGTTCAGGGAAGAGTAAGGATCCTGAAAAATCATCTGCATACTGGTGGCCATCTTCTGAAAATCACGGGATTGATATTTCTGCGGTAAGTCTTCACCTTTAAATTTCACCTTACCGGAAGTTTTGTCATGTAACCCCAATGCAGTCATACCAAAAGTTGATTTGCCAGAGCCACTTTCCCCCACCAGACCGACAATTTCTTTCTCAGCGATAGCAAGGGACACCTGATCCACGGCGTGCACGGTTTGCCCCTTGCCAATAGAAAAATGCTTGGTCAATTCTATGGTTTCAAACAATACGCTCACTGCTGGGCATCCTTGAAGTACAGACTCTCCGGTTTCTGAGGTGACATGGGGTGATGCAGCCAGCAGCGAGAAAAGTGCTCTCCCAGCAGGTAGAAACGTTCCGGCTGACTTTGCTCACACACCTTCATGGCATGAGGACAACGAGGGCAATATCCGCACCCGGCAGGAGGCGCAAACAAGTCCGGCGGAGATCCTTGAATGGGTTCAAGTTTATGTTGCCTGGCAGGGTCGTTGGTGGGCATGGCTTCACGAAGCCCTACGGTGTAAGGATGAGCAGAGCGGTAAAACACATCATCTACTGTACCGTGTTCAACTATTTTCCCGGCATACATAACCGCTACTTCATCAGCCATACGTGCCACAACACCCAGATCATGGGTAATCAATATAATGGCCATGCCCGTTTCGGACTGAAGTTCTTTCAACAGATCGAGAATCTGAGCCTGAATGGTTACGTCCAGGGCGGTGCTGGGTTCGTCTGCAATGAGGATGGCCGGCTTACAGGAGATCGCCATGGCTATCATGGCCCGCTGCAACATACCGCCGGAAAACTCAAAAGGATATTGCCGGGCCCGTTTGGCGGCTTCCGGAATCCTGGTCATCTCAAGCAGTTCAATGGCCCGTTTAAACGCCTGTCGGTAGCTGTAGCCACGATGCACCTGTAGCGGCTCGGCAATCTGGTCACCGATAGTCATGGTGGGGTTCAGGGACGTCATGGGATCCTGAAATATCATGCCAATTTCCGAACCCCGGATATCCTTGCCGTCAATGATATTAGCCCCAAGGATTTCGGTGCCCCGCAGCTTCGCCGACCCCGCCATGATTCGTCCCGGAGGCATGGGGATAAGTCTCATGATGCTCTGTACCATAACCGACTTGCCACAGCCCGACTCACCCACAATGGCCAGAGTTTTACCCGAGTGAACACTAAAGCCCACTCCCCTGACTGCCTGTACCGTACCCCCGTAGGTATCAAACTCCACCACCAGGTCTTCCACTTGCAGCAGCGGCTCTTCAGCTTGCGGCTGTACGGCTGAGGCGACCTGGCTCATTCGAAATTCCTCATGCGCGAATCCAGCGCGTCGCGCAGACCGTCTCCCAGCAAGTTAAAGGCAAGTACGGTGATGCTGATCAATAGAGCCGGGAAAATAAGTTCATGGGGGCTGATCAGCATGTACTTGATGCCTTCGTTGGACATACTGCCCCAGGACGGCGTCGGTGGAACCACGCCCATGCCAATGAACGAAAGAAAAGCCTCGGTAAAAATTGCGCTGGGTATAGCGAAAGTAAGAGTTACCAGTACCACGCCCATGGTATTGGGAAGCATATGCCTGAGAATCAAATAACCGGGCCGGGCACCCAGTAACTGGGAAGCTGCGATATAACCCTGCTCCCGAATTTGCAGAATTTGACCACGTACCAGTCGAGCTGTTGCCGGCCACATCAATATTACCAGAGCGACCAACATGGGAAACACCCCGCTTTCGCCCGGGCCAATACCAAAAGAAATTTTGAAAAGGATCATAAACAGCAGAAACGGCAGGGCCACCACAAAGTCAGCGAAGCGCATCATTATCTGGTCTGCCCTGCCACCGATATAGCCAGCTATGCTGCCAAAAGTCACACCAAACAGGACAAATAGAAAGGGTGCGCCGATGCCAATAAAAAGCGACACCTGTGCACCAGCCATAAGTCTGGCCAACATGTCCCTACCCAGGTAATCAGTCCCCAGTGGGTGCAGGGCCAGCAGAATTTCATCCCCTGACTGCAGGAAGGCTCCCTCAGGTACGAGTTTGTTTTCAATTGCTTCGGCCAAAGTGGTGACGCGAGTCACCGAGACAGTGATACTTTCGTATGTCGAGGTAATCTTGCTCTGCAAATCCAGGGCCACTATGGAATAAAAATAGGTGCCAGGTTGCACATCAAGCCTGTCCTCAAAAAACAATGTCTCATTATCGAAAAATTCAGCAATAGGGATACCAAAAGCCAACTCGGGACCAACCGGGAAAAGATTACGGTACACCCGGTGCCCATTAGCACCCTCCAATACGTCCCAATTCAACCTCACCGCCTGTGTGGTCGCAGCAGCCGACAGTCTCAAACCAGAGAATCCGGAAATTGCGGACTCGCCATCCCACGGAGCGTACTCATCTATAATTACAGCACGCCGATCAACTCCTGGCGCCTGACCTACCTGATCAAGATCCTGCAAAGCCGGGTCCACGCGCCACACCCAGGGGCCGACTATGGCGAAAAGAAGCAGGAAAATTACCAGATAAAGGGACACCAGCGCCCTTTTGTTAGCCTTAAGGCGCCGCCAGGCATCCTGCCAGTAGGAAAGTGACGGGCGTAATTCGCCCTGTGTTTCAGCTTTGGATTTAATGGGATCAAAGTCATTTCGGGTTAACTCGATCATTATTCGAGCCTGACCTTTGGATCAATGAAGCCATAAATCACATCAACCACAATTACCATGAATACCAGAAACGCCCCGTAAAAAACCGTGGTACCCATGATTACTGTGTAGTCCAGCTGCTGCACCGCTTCAACAAAATAACGCCCAAGACCGGGAATAGCGAAAACCAGTTCCACCACGAAACCACCGGTGGTGATAGCCGCAATGGCTGGCCCCAATACCGTAACAACCGGAAGAATGGCGTTGCGTAACTGGTGCCGGGCAAAAATACGCGCCGGTGGAACTCCCTTTGCCCTGGCCGTACGCACATAGTCTGAATTGATGATTTCCAGCATGGATGATCGCATCAGCCGGGTCAGGTAAGCCATGGTACCCAGCCCCAGCACCAGGGCTGGCACCAGCATATGCCTGATGGTTCCCCACCCTGCCACCGGTAAAATATTCGTGGCAAACAGACTGTTAAGATTCACCAGCGCCAACTGGCTCAGAGCAGCCAGGACAAAACTGGGAACCGATATTCCCAGGATCACCAGAAACATAATGATGTAGTCTGGCAATCGATTTCGATACAGGGCCGTGAGCGCACCAAACAACACTCCACCTGCTGCAGCGAATACAACCGCCAGCACACCCAGGATTGCTGATACGGGAAAATGCTGACGGATAATGTCATTAACCTGGCGGTTTTCCTGGGTGAAGGAAATCCCGAAGTCACCTCGGGACAGATTACCAAGATAAACAAAGTACTGGGTAAGAACGGGCTTATCAAGACCATACTTGGCCTCCAGATTGGCCCTCATCTGGGGGGTAACGGCACGATCATTTAAAAGGGGATCGCCTGGCACACTGTGCATGGCAAAAAATGTAGCGGTAGCAATAAACCAGACGGTAATAATGCCTTGAACCAAACGTTTAAAAATATAGCCCCACATTAGATCAGTTCATTACCCCATGCTCTTTCGGTTACAGTTCAGCATCATCAATATAGGCATAGTTAAAAACCACCGGGGCGCCAATGGATCGCCGTTTGAAATTTTTCAAACGCGAATCAACCACAAAAGACAAACCACGCTCATAGGCTGGAATGATGACCACATCTTCATAGATTATGCGTTGAATTTCAGCAAAGGCATCCATTCGTTTCTGTTGATCCATTGAACTTTGCCCGATGCGTACATTCTGATCAAATTCTGGATTGCTATACAGGCCCCGGTTGTTCAAATTCCAGGAAGCAAAGAGGTCACCATAGGTTAGCGCATCATCGTAGTCTGGCCCCCAGCCTGCGGCAACAATATCAAAATCACCCAATGTCATTTTTTCCAGGCGCTGCTTGAAGATCTGTTTGTCGATACGAATATCCAGACCCAGGTTTTTGCGATAAACAGCCTGATAATATTCCCCAGTCAAATTGCCAACAGGCGAATCATCTACTAACAGGATGATGGGGGGAATCTCCTCCAACCCGAGCTCCTGTATTGCCAGCGCCAGGTGTTCTTTAGCTTTTGCCACATTTATCTGATGTTTGATGGGGGGATATTCCTGCCGAAAAAGGCCATTTACGCCTTTAATCCATCCCGGAAAAAGGCTCACACCGGGCAAATAACTGGGCTCTTTCAAAGCCTTGTAGACGAACTCCACCGGGTCCTGCGCCAACTGCAATGCCTTGCGCAAATGATAATTACGGGTGACACGATCTTCCCGGTGATTGAACTCGAGAAAAAATAAAGTTCCCTCCATGAAACGGTCAATCTGCCAACGCTGTTCCATGGCATTGGTCAGCATCGGTGCCAGCAACTGGGTTTCAACAATTTGTCCATCCTTGAACAAATTCAGTCTGGCGTTTACATCCTGGGTCATATATCCGACATTGATCACATCGATAAAGCCCTTCTCATCATTCCAGTAGTAAGGATTCTTTTCCCACCTCATGGATGAGCCATGAACCCAGCTACTGATCACATAAGGTCCATTGTAGAGCAATTGATCGGCATCGGAGGCATAGCGGCCATTGGTGCTGTTAAAGAAATCTTCTCTGATGGGGAAGAATGTGTTGAATGCCATCAGTTTTTCGAAATAAGGTGTGGGCCGTTCGAACTCAACTTCCAGTGTTGCGTCATCTACCGCCCGTACGCCCAGAGACTCAACGGGCAGGTCGCCGTTGTTAACCGCTTCGGCATTTTTTATCGGGTAGGCAACAAAGGAATAAAGCGACCCGCTGTCGGGGTCAACCAGCTTGCGCCAGGCGAACACAAAGTCATGGGCCGTTACCGGTTCTCCGTCACTCCAACGAGCATTATCACGCAGCCAGAACGTGGCCCCATCATCCCGCATCTCCCAACGATAGGCGACCCCAGGTACAAGATTGTCAGAGTAATCGTAGGTTAGCAGACCTTCCAGTACATGTTCCTGAACCGTACCACTAAGTGAATCAACCTGACGGGTATGATCCATTTGCGGAGGCTCACCCGACAGCGCAATGGTAATGCTGTTGTTTTGAGCATCAATAGCCAAACCTGACGAACCGCCTCCACCTGCACTGCCGGCAGCCAATGACAACAGGTACATTAGTGCGACGATGGCGGCCACGCCATAACCGCCATACAGCGCCAGTTGCCTACCCGCCGAACGCGTAGAGCTCACCTTGCCAGCCATTGCATTTGATTCGATACCTGTTGTACTCATCTCGTTACCCGCTCGCCAGGACGCTATGTGGAACGCAGCAAATCGATTACAGGGCTGCCGCTATACCACCGCCAATGACCAGGACCAGGTTAGGAAGCATTGTCAACACGAATCCCAGGGTACGGGACGCCGGAGCCTTCACATAGGAGCGCAGATAAATCACCCTTCCGATGATCCAGATTATTCCCAGGATGCAGGCTATATTCGCGCTTGCATAGAAACCGAACATGACCATGCCAGGTACAAACAATAGCAGGCTTTCCTGGGTATTTTGATGAACCCTGTTATAACGTTCAAATATCGGGTCGCCGGTGGTGGCCGGTGCCTCAACGTTGTACTTTCCTCTGGCTCGTCCCACTAACATACCAAAAACAAAATATTGAATAAGTGCGATTGCAATTACGATAGCGACCAGTTCCATAATGATTTCCTTTATTGTTCAAGTTTATTTAAATTATTTTTGTTAATCCGGGTGTGAATTTTCCTGTTCCGTGTTCAGGCTGCCGACCCGCTCCAGATAGGCATTGGAGTCTGTAACAGAAATATCGCCAAAATTGACCTCTGGATGCAACTTCCGCATACGGCCATTCAATAAGCCATGGGCAGAATAGATCAGGCTATCCTGAATGATATGGTCAGTATCACATTCCCGTGCCAACTTAAGCATGCGGTCAAAGCCGACAATAAAATTATTGCTGTGATTCTTTCGAATTTCAGTGCCGAATAACAAATTTTTCAAACTGTCAGTCGGGGCTATTTCCATGGTGAGAAAGCGGCGGGAAAACACTTCGAAATCGCCACTGGCGGCCTGTTTCCACAGGTCATCTATTTGCTCAGGGGTATAGTTGGCGTCCCCTACCGGGCCCTGACTGGAGATAAAAAGCATACCGCTGATGGCCCCCAGTTGTTTACGGGTATTGTCGGCGATCTTGAAGAATGTTTCCTGCCGTGCATTTAACTCGGTGGCGGCAATGGCCAGGGTTTGCTTCTCGGATTGCAGGTTGGTGCGACGCAGTTCCCGGTTGTTCTCGGCCAGTACTGTCTGTTGAATAAACAGCCCGATAACCAGCCACAAAAAGGCCAGAGGAGCAAAGGCACCTTCCAGAAAGGTGCCCATATCATCTATGGGGAGACGGACAAAGGATGACCAGCCAACGTTGCCCGAGATATAAACAACACCGAGCAGAACCCAGATAATTGTGGCCGCCAGTCCAAGCCAGATTCGTCCATCCTTGTGGTCATGCTGCTCGTGTGGCTGTAGATCCACGACAGTTGCTCCCCTGGGCCGGCAATTAATCAGTGGGCTATAGGGTAAAGCCCCATCCGGGATTCGTCAATCGACTTGAAAATCACCGTCGCAGCTCCCCGGATGGATGGGGGAGCAGCCAAAAAAGCCGCGAATTGTACTGATTATGGGGTTACAATACTTCATGCTGCAACCCTGACATAAAACAAGAGCAATCTAACAGTGACCAGTAAAACCAACCAGAAGCAATTTGATTTTGAAGCGGCCCTTGAAAATCTCGAGGCACTGGTCACAGCCATGGAAGACGGTGAATTAAGCCTGGAAGATTCTTTAAAAGCCTTTGAAAAAGGCATCAAGCTGACACGAGAATGTCAAACGGCCTTAAAGAATGCAGAACAGAAAGTACAAATGCTGGTAAGCGAGAACGGTGATACGGAACTTGTCGATTTCGAAGATAGCGAAGAATCCCAGGGATAGACCTGGCAGAGTCAGTTGGTAATTCAGAGCAACAACTCCCTGATAAATCATGAACCCCGAAACCACCCCCGAATTATCGATTACCGAATTCTTCGCTGACTGCCAGAGGCGGGTTGAAACCAGTTTGCGTAAATGTCTGAAAACAGATTCCCTCCACAGTGAACTGGGCAAAGCCATGGAATACGCCACGCTAAACGGTGGCAAGCGAATC
>JAESQX010000142.1 GCA_016764875.1 Gammaproteobacteria bacterium | reverse complement strand
TTGCAGGTCTGCCTTGATTTCTGCCTGCTTGTCCTTGTCAAGGCTGGTTATCTTGGCATAGACATCGCCAATTCCATTATTGGGATCAACACCCAGTTCATCGAAAAGTTCAACATACTTTTCAAATACGTCCTGATAGTAAACCGTGACAGCATGGCCAAAAATAACAGGATCAGATACCTTCATCATGGTTGCTTTTAAATGCAGGGAAAACAATATTCCCTGTTCCCGGGCGTTTTCTATTTCCCGCGCCAGGAATTCACGAAGAAGTTTCTGGCTCATAACAGAAGCATCAATAATTTCTCCTGCCTGAATAGCTGTACTTTCTTTAAGGGTCACCTCGCTGCCGTCATTGCCTGTAAATTGAATTTTGACCTCGGTTGGCACGGCCTGGGTGATGGATTTTTCGCTGCCATAAAAATCCCCCTCATCCATGTGTGCAACATGGCTCTGGGAATCAGGAGACCATTTACCCATGGAGTGTGGATGTTTGCGGGCATAGGCTTTAACGGAAGGCGGTGCACGACGATCAGAGTTGCCCTCTCGCAACACCGGATTCACCGCACTGCCTTTAATGCGATCGTAGCGAACCTGGATGTGCTTCTGTTCTTCGGTTTGCGCATCTTCCGGATAATCGGGCAGCGCATAACCCTTGCTCTGTAGTTCTTTAATAGCGGCATGCATTTGTGGAACGGACGCGCTGATGTTGGGTAATTTGATGATATTGGCATCCGGCAGCTGGGTCATTTCACCGAGTTCAGCCAGGGCATCGGGAATTCTCTGGTCTTCTGCCAGGTAATCGGAAAAACTGGCGATGATTCTACCGGACAGGGATATATCCCGAGTTTCAACGTTGATGTCAGATACCTGGGTAAATGCCTTGATGATGGGGAGCAGCGAGTAAGTGGCCAGGGCCGGGGCTTCATCTGTGTCGGTATAAATAATCGTTGGTCTATGGTCTGGCATCTTGTTTCCTATGATTTAAGTCTCGAGTGAAATATCGGCCTGTTAGCCCCGCAGTTACCTGCTGTCCCCACCGATTGGGGCGCGCATTATAGCTTAATCCGGGTGCGCAGTGAAAACCCGCTACGGTACTGCATCTGATCAGTTGTAAAAAATATATCAGCGGCGGTTCAATCCAAAGCCAATTACTTCATCAATAGAACCCGCTTTCGCCACCAGCATCAGCAGCCGGTCAATCCCAATGGCAACACCGGCGCACGCTGGCATCCCCTGATCAAGGGCCGCAATCAGGTCATTATCCACAGGCAATTCATCCCGGCGCTGCTGAATATCCTGTTCAAAACGACGTTTCTGTTCCACCGGATCAATCAGCTCCCGATAGCCGTTGGCAATTTCCATTCCCCCGACAAACAATTCGAAGCGCCTGGCAACCTCTGTGCCGGTCTCGTCGGTTTCAACAGTGGCCAATGCCGCCATGGAGGCCGGAAAATCATAGACAAAATAGTCGTGCTTGAGGGCCGGCTCAATGACTTGCCCCAGCAGTAGATGCAACAGCTCGTCACGCAGGTAGCCAGAATCATCAAAATTCACATGCTGCCGGGCGACTTCCAGTAAAGCGGCATCTGAACAACAATGGGGATCAATGGAAAGATGTTGCTGGAATAGCTGGCGATAACTGATTCTTTGAGGTGCTGCACAACCGATCAGGATCGTCACCAGCTCTTCCACCTCATCCATCAGTTGCCACTCGTCGAATCCAACCCGATACCATTCCAGCATGGTAAATTCAGGATTATGGCGTTTGCTGCGTTCATCGCGCCGAAAGGCCTTGCAGATCTGGAAGATTGAACCACTGCCATAACAGAGCAGTTTCTTCATGGCAAACTCCGGAGAAGTCTGCAAATAATAAGTCTGACTATCTCTGGTGAAAACCTGATCTACCTTGATTGAGTCTAGATGTGGGTCCGTTGCCGTAGTTGGCCAGAGCAGGGGGGTTTCAACTTCCAGCACATTCCGCTGGCTGAAAAACTCCCGCACCCTGGCGAGCAATTCGGCACGCAGGCGAAGATTGGATACGGATGTTGAGGGTTGCCAATTTGCCATCAGCGCTGGGCTGGGCTACCTGTTTACCCGGTTCTGGTATTCGCCGGTGCGAGTATCAATTCGCAAAACATCTCCCTCGTTAACAAACAAAGGCACCTTCACTACAGCACCTGAACTGAGGGTGGCAGGTTTGGTTCCGCCCTGGGCGGTATCCCCTTTCAGACCGGGGTCTGTCTGGGCCACTTCCAGTTCGACAAAATTAGGCGGGGTGACAGAAATGGCTTCTTCATTCCAGGTCACCACCTGGTAGACATCCTGTTCCTTGAGCCAGTTGAGGGCATCTGCAACGGCGTTGGCATCCACAGGAACCTGCTCAAAGCTGCCGTCTGTCTTCATGAAATGCCAGAACTCGCTATCGTTGTACAGATACTCCATGTCCGTTTCCATCACATCAGCCTTCTCAATGGATTCGCCGGATTTGAAGGTTCGCTCCCACACCCTTCCTGTCTTCAGGTTGCGGAATTTAACTCGATTAAATGCCTGTCCTTTCCCGGGTTTCACCACTTCATTATCCAGAATCGAACAGGGGTCGCCATCTACCAGAACCTTCAGGCCGCCCTTGAATTCACTTGTGGAGTATTTCGCCATCTCAACCTCTCGCTAATTAGCCATTAATCATTGCCTGCTATGTTGATATTATCTGTTTGTTTTTACTACCCGTATCACCGATTCGAACTTTAGGAAATTAATGCCAAGTCCAAATATTAAACTTCGCGATGTCGCAGCTGCCGAAAAATGGCAACAGATATTAGCCGATCTGGTAACAGATCCAAAGGAATTGCTACAAATTCTTGATCTTGATCCAGGGCAGCTCCCCATTAGTGAGAGAGTTCTCAAAGCATTTCCACTCAAAGTTCCGCGCCCGTTTTTATCCCGCATCGAGAAAGGAAACTGGCAGGATCCCTTGCTGAAGCAAATCCTCCCACTAAACAGAGAACTTCTACAGGACACAGATAGCTGCGATCCTGATCCGTTACAGGAGGCTGAGTTCAATCCAATGCCAGGTCTGTTACACAAATATCAGGGCCGGATCCTCCTGACAGTGGCGCCGCACTGTGCTGTTCACTGCCGTTACTGTTTTCGCCGCCATTTTGATTACCGTGGTAATACACCGGACCGTCGTGCCTGGGAAAACGTAATCGACTATATCAGGCAGGATGAAACCATCTCTGAGGTGATTTTTAGTGGCGGCGATCCCTTGGCAGCGGGGGACCGTCAGTTGATCTGGCTCACCAGGCAGTTGGAAGCAATCCCCCACCTGCAGCGATTAAGGATTCACACCCGCACTCCCATTATGATTCCCCAGCGAGTCAATGCCCCCTTACTGGATTGGCTGGATAGCACTCGCTTCAAAACCATCGTGGTAGTGCATTGCAATCATCCTGCTGAAATTGATCAGTCTGTGACAGACTCTTTGAGCATGTTAGCTACAGTTGTCGACACAATGCTCAATCAAAGCGTTCTGTTAAAGGGAATTAACGACAATTCAAAAGATTTGTCTCGCCTCAGCGAAATGCTTTTTTCCAGTAATGTACTACCCTATTACTTGCACCTGCTGGATCCGGTGCAGGGAGTCGCGCATTTTGATGTAGAGCTTTCCCGGGGGCGACAGCTAATTCGGGAAATGCAGGAAGTACTGCCGGGTTACCTGGTTCCAAAGCTGGTCAGGGAAGAAGCTGGCAAAGCTTCCAAGACCCTTATCCTCTGACATTGGTCTGCCACAGGAAACCCATTGAATACACAACCATGACAGGGATCGTCTATGGAAAACCTTCATCACGCCGCAAACACTGCACCTTCTGAAGATAAACCAGAGCAACCACCGGGGATAATTTCAGCTGGCCAGGATCACCTCACCGGCCTCTATTCCCAGAATGCCTTCAATCATCGGCTGAAGCAGATAATTAAAGACAGTGCTCATAATGATTCCCCGTATACATTGGCACTTCTGCAACTGGCGAATTTTTACGAAATACGCGCCTGGGTGGGCAAGCTGGAGTCAAATCTCCTGTTAAACGACATTGCTCGATTGCTGGAAGATACGGTGCCGGAAAATTCTGTTTCATGTCGCTGTCACAATCATGAATTCGCCGTCATATTAGCGGGCGAAGGCAGCCGAAGAGCTATGATGATAGCCGATCACATCAAGCAGGCCCTGCACACCTGTAGCAGCCAGTTTATACCTCCACAATTAAGCCTGCGCTGTAACGTCGGCCTTGTCAGCGTCAACCATTTTACTCCCGACATTGAAGTCGCCTTTGCCAGGGCCAGGCATAATATGTCCAGCCAGCAAACGGAGCAGGCCACAGATCATGCCTATTCTGGCTTTACTGCACAGCAACCGCCAGATTTACTGAACAAGTTGCACCACGCCATGGCCAGCAATTCGTTCAAACTCAATTTCCAGGCAACGGTGGATTTCAAGGAGGGTGGGCTCAAATTTTATGAAATACGCAGTGCCCTAGCGGAAAAAGATACCCTGATCCCAGCCGCCGTATTTCTGGAAACTGTAGTCAAGAATGCCATGGGTGAGGGCCTGGATCGATGGGTAATCAAACAGGCCATTAAGTTGCTGCTGGAAAATCCAGACGGTAACTATCAGCTCATGGTTAATCTGTCGCAGAATTCTCTGGTGAGCGCTTCTTTTCTTGACTGGCTGAAAAGTAATCCAGATAACTGCAACCGTGTATCGCGACAATTGATCGTGCAGGTCAGCGAGTTGGATATCCTCATTGCCCAGCATCACATGGACAAATTCTGCCGGACGATTGACGCTCTTGGTATTCGCCTGTGTATCAGCCATTTCGGCTGCACTCAAAACCCACTACGTTATCTCTCACTGCTGAATGCTCACTACGTAAAGCTGGATCCCTCGCTGACCGGCTTATCGGGAATAGACAGCGACAGGCATCAGCACTTGCAGGAACTGATTAAAAATATTCACAACAAGGATATGCAGGTTATTGCTGCACTGATTGAGCACACGGAGGAACTACCGATTTTATGGAAGGCGGGAGTAGATTTTGTACAGGGATATGGCCTGCACAAGCCAGAGCCCATCAGGGAATACTCGTTTATAACGAATCAGGAGCTCAGTGTGCCCTGATTCAAATTCAGAGAAAATAAATTGGGGAACCTGAAGGCAACCTGTTATTCTTGCGAACAATTTTTATGGTTATCTTAATAGTCACGAGTAAGCCGCTTGCTAAAGGATAAACAAAAAACAGACCCCGCTACATCTGCGCAGGAAAGCCCCAGGAAATTCGGCGCCATGACCAGCGTATCAAGAAGATTCACCATTGCTATAGGCGCCCTGGTGATTTTGAGCATGTGCATATTCTGGTTAATCAGCCACTACAACACTCAAAATTTAATGCGCCAGCAGGCAGATACCCTGGGCCAGACCCTCGCTCAACAAACTGCAACAGCGGTAACCGAGCTGGTACTTGCCAATGACCTGATCAGCATGAACGTAATGCTGGGACAACTTACCAGGGGTGCCGCTATTTCCGAAGCCGCCGTGTTGAATGTTGATGGTGAAGTAATAGCCATATCCAGCACTCTGGTTAATCCACCACGCAGCCTGTTACCTGTGCAGATCAGTTATGGCGAATATTTCGCACCGATATCGCTACCCAATGCCAACGCGGGAAATGTACGAATTCAATTGGATATCTCCTATATTGAAGTCGGCGTATCCAATAACCTGCTTTTCATCGCTGCCGCCACGCTACTGCTACTTGTTGTTGCGATTTCTCTCAGCATTACCTACTTCCAATACCTGGTGAGTTTTCCGATCCGACTACTGAACTACGCTCTGCAGGGTATCAGGATCGGCGAGATAGAAACCTGTCCCGAACCGGAAACCAACAACGAGATAAGCCGGCTCATAAGACAATACAATTCCACCGCCGAATTTCTTACCAAATATACGTTCATCAATAACCTGGTTTCTGCTGAAGATAACCCAGGCTCACAAGAACCTGCTTTTGAAACATTCAATACGGCCGTGCTGTGCATTCGCTTGACCAATTTCCATTACCTGGCATCGACCCACGACAAAAACAGCATGGTCACCCTGCTGAACAGATTTTATTTTTTAGCTGAAAATGTAACCGGGCTTTACAACGGCTCCATCAGCTACTGTGCTGATGGAGAAATAATAATAAGCTTTAACAAAGACCAACTGGAAGATGAGCAATGTTTCTATGCTGTTTGTGCCGGGCAGCTATTTTTGAAAC
The DNA here is from genome assembly GCA_016764875.1 of Gammaproteobacteria bacterium. Taxonomy (GTDB): domain Bacteria; phylum Pseudomonadota; class Gammaproteobacteria; order Pseudomonadales; family Pseudohongiellaceae; genus NORP240. The sequence continues at coordinate 624 of JAESQX010000142.1, read as the reverse complement.
TGCTTGGCATTGTCGTTGATATAGCAGACCTGCCAGAACCCATAGATGGAAAATTTCGTCTGGCGGTTCATTTCGGCGAGAGCACGCCAGGATTGTATTCCCCGATGTCCAGGGAATACAACAATGTAACCGGCCTGACTCTGGATCTTACCCGGCAAATTTGTGACGAGTGCCCGGACAACTCCCTGCTGGTTAGTGAAACGGCCTTTCATCATGCCGGCGGAGATTCCCGAATAGCGGGAGAAGAGTTTGGTGTGGCCGACGAGGATTACCGGTTAAGCACTTACCTGTGCAGTAATGCCATGTCCAGCTACAAGCCGCTGCTTGAAAAACAGGCGGAACGTTTAACTGAACTTATGAAGCCCGGCTAAAAAATCTTTTCTTCTTTTACTACGAATATCCCCGCCAGTTTCGTTAAATTATTTCTTCCTTTAACATACCCAGCCTTTTCCAGTTTGCCTCAGTCGGTGATAAAGACTTCCGTTTCAGGATGAAAAAGTTATCAGGACTCACTGGACAATATAGTCGGTCCACTCGACAATCTTGCCAGCTTCCACAAAGAAAAACCCTGCGGCGATATGAAAGGTCACGGGATTCCCGCTCGGACCAAAACCTTTCGGGAAG
>JAESQX010000141.1 GCA_016764875.1 Gammaproteobacteria bacterium | reverse complement strand
GTGCTACCAACGAGCAGATGACCATCCCTTCTTGGTATGGCATAACGGCCTCTGGTCAACACGATGGAATTGACTAGGTCACCCTTGATACGATACAACAGCATTTGCCCTTTTACTGGCTCGACATTAATGGTCACAAGAAGTTTCCGGGCTAACGACCCGCTCCAGGCCCCCGTGCATAGAATTACCTGTTGTGCTTCAAACCTTCTTTTCTGGTTTTCTATCCTGGATTCAACTGCAACAACCTTTGCCCCTTTTCGCTCAAATGATTCTACCTGGCACCTCTGAACTATACTGACATTTTCTCGTTGTTGAAGATCGGCAATCAACGCTTTCCCCAATTGAGGATTTCTTATATTAGCCACATCCGGCATCCAGAGCCCACTACCAAAACCCGGTGCCAGTTTGCTTTCATGGTGATATATGAAATTGTGATCAACTGATTCCAGTCGACGACAATTGTCGGTTGCCCATTGCAATGCCTGGGACTCATCTTCGGCATCCAGCATTAACAAACCAGATTGAGAGAATTCAGGATCGATGCCGGTATCAGATAGCAGTGTTTGCGCCAGCTCAGGGTAAAAATTCTGAGCCCAGGTTGCCAGCGCCGTTATCTCCGCTGGGTAACGCCAGGGATATAACGGTGAAACTATTCCGCCACCGGCCCAGGATGCCTCTCGACAACATTCGCCTTTTTCCAGCAGTACTACGTCTGCCTGAGCGGCCGCCAACTCACGGGCCAACAGCAGCCCGTTAATGCCTCCACCGATGATTAGGAAGTCACTCATTTAGCTCAAAATACGAAATTTATTAATAAATTTACTACACTTTAAAAAGCGGCATACGGAGTATGCATACCACCCTTGCGGAACCTTGAATATGCTCGATCGCTTTAAATCAGAAGGCTTTACTCTAATAGACTGCCTGATTGCAGTCACCATGCTAGCAATCGTCGCTGGCTTTGCGGCTCCTGATCTGCAAGCCATGCATCATAGCAAAGAGGGCCGACTGACGCTGCGAAAGATAGCCGACGCAGTTCACCTGGCACGATCCAGCGCTATTCAGACCGGTCACATGGTTACGCTTTGCCCAAGCGCGGATGGCAGGACATGTGGCGGTGCGTGGCATAACGGTATGATGGTGTTTGAAGATAAGGACAATGACCACAAGATGGGGGATACAGACGAACTGCTGAGTCATTTCCAGTTCCCGGGACTGTCGGGATCTCTGCACTGGCGCGCTTTTCAGAACCGTCAGTACCTGCAGATTACCCCACAGGGATTTACTCGTTATCAGAACGGCAATTTCACCTGGTGCCCAAGCCGCGACTCAAAAGTAACAGCTCGACAAATGATTATAAATCGTGCTGGTCGTGTACGTTATGCCAGTGACTCTGACGGGGATGGGCTGAGGGAAAACAGTCAGGGAGAACCTATCCGTTGTCCTGGTTAAAGAAACCTACCAGCAATCGGCAATTGCAGCCGTGCCTGAAATAGTCCTTGCTCCCGCACTGGTTAATGAGAAGGTAGCGCACTCGGTATCGTCAGCTTGTCCTGTCTGGGGTATAGCTGAAATCGAAAAAGCTGTTGCCGAGGCGTTATTTACTTGAAGAAAATAAACTCTATCACCGGAGGTCGACGCCACCAGAGTTTGATTGTTATTCATTGCCAACGCGCTGTTTCCGCCATTATCGAATACCATTGCCGCTGGTAAGCCCAGGTCAGTCAGCGTGTCAGTATACGTTCGATTGTCCAGATGATATTGTTCCTGGCGGTTTGCCAGATCAAGCAATCCAGCCTGTGCCACAGATCGAGTCCCGCTGATAACACTGCGCTGATAGGAAGGTATTGCGATGGCGGCCAGAACTCCGAGAATTGCGACTACGATCAGTATTTCAATCAGGGTGTATCCCCGACTGTAGCTACGCAATTTCAGCTGTTTTTGTAGACTATTTTTCACAATAAATTCCCCTTGACTTGACTCTTCAATTTTTGATTACAAGTCATCAACATTTTTTTCGTACCAGAAGGTCTTCCAGAATGCCCTTCCGTCTATAGGTTCAGCTTCCAGATCCGGTGGTAATATATATCCGCCAATGGGAACCACTTCGGCGGGAATTCCGCCACTATTCAACGGATCGAAGCGATCGTACTTGGTAAGCGTTATATCATCACTGCCGTCACTGGTATCATAATTATTCACCGGGGCGCCATCGTGCAGCTTCACCGCGTAAAGCCGACCACCGCCTTCGCTAGGGGCACAGGTAGTGCCGGCATCAGCAACCCCACCTTCAGGCAGGAAAGTGGTGAAATAAACTGTACCAAACGCTGTGATCGCCGGTGCAAGGGCTTTTTCTCCAGTGCCTTCCAGGGCCAGTTTCCAACCGTTGTACAGCCCGGCCGTGCAAGAAGTGGCATCAATACAGGTATTGGTGATATCACCCAGGCCTTTGGTATTTCCAGCGCTATAGTCCAGGTGATTAACCGTAGCCCCGGAGGTGACGGTGCCAGTTATCACATCTCGATCCTTGATCAAGTAGAACCAGTTGGCAGAAACGGTATCACGGGGGTCAGCCCGATTTCCTGAGCCGATCAGCACACCATCGAATGCACCCATATTGTCACTGCTGGGAACAAAATCCGGCCGATGGAAAAAACGTCTATCATTGGCTACATCAGACGGGTTGACATCATCCATCCCCAAATTAGCCAGCTCGCTGACAAACCAGCTGCTGCGGTTATCCGAGGTTCCTTCCGGCAAATCAACACGCCAGACAGTTCCACCACTGTCACCGACGTATAAACGGTCAATATTACCGTCTGCGTTTGTATCCAGCGCGGCCATGTCAGACGGTATACTGTCTACCATACCAGTGTGATGATATTCAGTGGCACTCACACTACCCGTGCTGGCACCATAGGTCGCTTTCCAGATCAGGCTTCCAGTTTCGGCATTTACCACATAGATAGCTCTACCCACGTTATCATTAGCGTTGCCCGAGTCTTTACTGTCATCATAGCCCCCGCCAAAGATAATCGCCGGGGTGGCCGTCCCGCCAAATTTAACGGTGCCAACCCGAGGACTTGAAAAAGTCATTCCCATTTCGGAAAAATCGCCACTGTTTTCCAGACTCCACAAAATACTGGGGGAATCCGGGTTGGTGACATCAAGCGCATAATAAGCGTTTCCACCGCGACGCATACCAAAATAAAGGTAAGCCTTGTCAGCGGCATCATCGCCAATGGTGCCACTTCCATTACTATCGACCACATAGGCCGCTGGTGCTCCGTCCACGGTATAAGGGTGTGAGCCTGGAGAATTTGTGCGTAAAGTTTTCATTACCGGCATTACCAGGCGAGGCATAAAGGCCCAATCTTCCATGCCGGATTCAGCGCCTGAAGTCTTGGTATTACGGAATGAATGCATGAAGCCATCTTCCGAACCCATGAAAATACGAATGTCCGGGTTTGCTTCTGAATACCCGCCGCGAGCACCATAATTTAATGGCAACGGACGTGAATGTAACGGCGCTCCTAGAATCCAGGGTCTGACATCTGTTGTAGAGCCATCAGCATCACGGTCGTCCACATCGATTCCTCGAATCCAACGAATCAATTCTTCGGCCTCAGCAACAGAGCTGGCCGATAGATCGGTTGCAAGCAACGATGCATTGTTTACCCCAAGATCAAGCATTATGCTGCCCGAAGCTGGTTCGGTATAGACAGTGCGAGTATTTGAGCTATTGTTATCACCAATAGTGTAAACCCCGCCAAGAAATCCAGGAATTTGTTGCCCGGCACCACCGCGAGCTATGGCTCGACCATCCTTTCCTGCGACCTCCTCTCCTTCCGGAGCAGGCAGTGATGCAGCATCTGTCCAATAGGTTAGCGAGTTATAGGAGATACGACCATCGGAGGCGATCGCATCCGTATCGCTGGTATCCACCACGGTCAAAGTTTTACTGCCAACATTGTCAGTTAATTCCAGTAATTTCAGCTTTTTCAGGTTGCCATTCCAGTTGGGTCGGACATCCTCGTCCACTTTGAACTGTGCGATAAAGATATTGTCGACAATATCCGAACGGTTAAACACATTAACCGGTACTGATGCCGCTACAAAGGTTGTACTTATCGACAGAATTTCCTGAAATATCGCACGCAAATCCTCCAGCAGAACAGCTGGGTCCGTCAGGGGAATGGCCGAAAAGGTACCTCCGGCATTAGCATAGCCGTTGGTAGTATTGTTGACCTGCGCGGTGATGAAATAAGAGGTTAAATTCTGATTGCCATCGACCTCGGGCCAACTATTATTCCCAGGGCTGGGGGCAATATCGGTATCTCTCATGAAGGCAATTACGTCGTTAAAATCAGGATTATTAGTACTGATCCCCATACCACCGCTGGCAATCGAGGCTTCAATTTCATCGTCGTTGTCACTGCCCTGGTTCGACACCTGAAACATCAGGTTGATTGCGTAGGCCTTGCTACACTCATAACCGCTGGCATCAGTGAAAGGAGTGATGTATTTGCTAAAGTTTTCAATAGAAGTATCCCAAGCTGCCAGGGGGAAATCTGAATCGAGATTCTGCCCACTATTGGTGCCAAAATCGCTCCAGCCGGTGTGAGCGTTGTGCCACTCTTGCCCCGTCAAATAACGAAACATTTCAAAATAGAGCTCCTTGCCCTGATACGAATGTGAGAGGTTACCTTGGGGTACGGGAAGTGCATTAAGCGAGGCCATCATGGCAGCCTTGGCACCATTGCCGTCATTCTCTTCAAAACTGTTCAGCCCTTTCAGAAAATAGGCACCATTCGAACAACCTGTGACGCCAGGGCCTCCTCCTTTTTTATTGCCATTGCAACTATTATCATGGTTCATCATGAAGGCTACTTGTATGGAATCCAGCTCATCAAAAACTGTTTTAAAAACAGCACGGATCCCGTCAAACAAAGTGACCGTGCCCGCCCCGCTGTCCAGAGCGTCATAGGCTTCTCCGAGCAAATTACCACAGGCACCGTTAGGGTCCGGCGGACTAACCTGGGTACATAACGTTGAACCCAGGTTAGGACGATAGTCCAGACTAATAATAACCATGGGCTCTGAACTACCGGCAGGTCTTGCATTGATGTAAATATCCGTATCGTCGGCAATACTATTGATTTGCATAACGCAAAACAGAACCATCACCCATGCAATAGTTTTAATATTCATTTCAACTGCTCTCCTTCGAATTTTTTCTGGCAGTTCATGGCTTTCACTGCGCTCCTC
>JAESQX010000140.1 GCA_016764875.1 Gammaproteobacteria bacterium | reverse complement strand
TCGTCAGCGCTGCCGTTAACGTCGTCTTTCCATGGTCAACGTGACCTATCGTTCCTACGTTTACGTGTAACTTCGTTCTCTCAAATTTTTCCTTCGCCACGGTGTCACCTCATTTAAATTTTATACAAGGAGTATTGGAGTATTTAACCTTTTTTGATTATCGATTCAGCAATATTGCCAGGCACTTCCCCGTACTTGTCAAATTCCATAGTAAAGGTAGCTCGACCCTGGGTAGCTGAACGCAGATCGGTTGCATAACCAAACATTTCCGCTAACGGCACCTCGGCATCAATTACCTTGCCACTGGAACTGTCTGCCATGCCTTGAACCATACCACGACGACGATTCAAGTCGCCCATCACATCACCCATATACTCTTCGGGAGTAACCACCTCCACTCGCATCATCGGCTCCAGTAATACAGGTTCAGCTTGCAGCGCGCCTTTCTTGAGCGCTATTGAGCCAGCAATCTTGAACGCCATTTCACTGGAATCCACATCATGATACGAACCATCGTAAAGGGTTACCTTCATAGCCAGCAACGGATATCCAGCGAGACAGCCATTTTGCATCTGCTCCCGCACACCCTTATCTACCGCTGGAATGTATTCCCTAGGAACTGCACCACCAACAATTTCATTCACAAATTCATATTCCGATTCCGGATCAAGGGGCTCGAGCCGGAGCCATACATGGCCATATTGACCGCGACCACCGGATTGTTTAACGTGCTTGCCTTCAATTTCGACAACCTTCTTGATGGTTTCTCGGTAGGCTACTTGCGGCTTACCGATATTCGCTTCCACACCGAACTCCCTGCGCATTCTATCCACAAGAACATCCAGGTGAAGCTCACCCATGCCGGAAATGATAGTCTGGCCTGACTCTTCATCGGTTTCCACTCGAAATGACGGGTCTTCCTGAGCCAGCTTGCCCAGGGCAATACCCATCTTTTCCTGGTCAACCTTGGTTTTTGGCTCCACCGCTACGGAAATTACGGGCTCCGGGAATTCCATTTTCTCGAGCGTGACAATATGCTTGGGATCACACAGCGTTTCCCCGGTGGTAACATCTTTCAAACCAATTGCAGCAGCGATATCACCGGCCAGAACCTGTTTAATCTCTTCCCGCGAGTTTGAATGCATCTGCACCATTCGGCCAACCCGCTCTTTCTTTGATTTCAATGGGTTGTATACTGAATCCCCTGAATTCAGGGTGCCCGAATAGACCCGAAAGAATGTTAATGTGCCCACATAAGGATCTGTCGCAATTTTAAAAGCCAGAGCAGCAAAAGGGGCGTCATCGTCAGCTTTACAAGTGGTTGCGCTGCCATCTTCAAGGGTGCCTTCAATGGCTTTTACCTCGATAGGGGCGGGCATATAGTCCACAACCGCATCCAACACCGCTTGCACGCCTTTATTCTTAAATGCAGAGCCACAAAAAGTGGGCACAATCTCACTGGCCAAGGTCCGCTCACGGATACCTTGAACAATCTCTTGCTGTGACAATTCACCAGTCTCCAGGTACTTCTCCATAAGTTCATCATTAGCTTCTGCAGCAGATTCCATCATCAATTCCCGCCAGGTATCACACTCTGCCTGCATAGCTTCCGGGATTTCCTGATAGGTAAAGGTAGTACCTTTATCCTCTTCATCCCAAACGATTGACTTCATTTTGACCAGATCAATAACACCCTTAAATTCTTCTTCAGCCCCTATTGCGAGTTGCATGGGAACCGGGACCGCGCCCAAGCGCTCCTTCATTTGTTCTACTACTTTGAGAAAATCAGCACCAGCCCTGTCCATCTTGTTAACAAAGACCAGGCGGGGAACTTGGTAACGATTCGCCTGGCGCCACACTGTTTCCGTCTGTGGCTGCACCCCTGAAGAAGCACAAAGCACTACTACAGCACCGTCCAGAACACGCAGGGAACGCTCGACCTCAATGGTGAAGTCCACGTGTCCCGGGGTATCAATTATGTTGATTCGATGATCTTCATACTGACCATTCATTCCGTTCCAGAAGCAGGTGGTAGCCGCAGAAGTAATAGTAATTCCACGCTCCTGCTCCTGTTCCATCCAATCCATTACAGCGGCACCATCATGTACCTCACCGATTTTATGGGAAATACCGGTATAGAATAGTATGCGCTCGGTCGTGGTAGTCTTTCCTGCGTCCACATGAGCAACAATTCCAATATTTCGATAACGGTTCAATGGGTGTTTTCTAGCCACAGCTAAACCCTCATTTGATAAATTATTTAATAATTACTAAAACTACTGATTAAAAACGATAGTGTGAGAAAGCTCTGTTAGCCTCTGCCATCCTATGGACGTCTTCGCGTTTCTTCACTGCATTACCACGCCCCTGAGAAGCATCCGTAATTTCGCCAGCTAATCGCAAAGCCATGGACTTCTCGCCACGGGACCTTGAATGCTCCACCAGCCAGCGCATGGCCAGAGCATTACGACGTTCAGGACGTACTTCCACCGGAACCTGGTAAGTAGCACCACCAACACGGCGTGATTTCACTTCCACCATCGGTGCAATACTTTCCAGTGCCTTTTCAAACACATCAAGTGGATCAGACCCTGCATTTTCAGCGACAACATCCAAAGCACCATAAACAATTTTTTCAGCCACGGATTTTTACCGTCAACCATTACATGGTTCATGAATTTCGCCAGGATTTTGCTACCGAATTTTGGATCAGGCAAAACTTCACGTTTTGCCACAACTCTTCCTCTAGGCATATGAGACCTCTTGTTTATTCAGGTTAATCCAGGATTTATGACAAAACATTAAACCCGGCCTTACTCTCTATTTCCTGCCAGCCACTGACAGGGCTGTACATCCTGTAGCTTTGATTTTTGCGATTAAAGTTCACAAAAAATACTACTTTTTATATATAAAAAATCTGGCAGACACCAAGGATTGCCAGATTTTTTTATAATTCACGACCCCTCGTGTCTCCCTTTTGGAGGACATGTTTTCAGGATCCATCCAGTGATACTTTCCGTACCGCCGGCTAACTACAATCACATTACTCTTTTAAGACTTTGGTCGTTTAGTACCATACTTTGAACGGGATTGCTTACGATCAGATACGCCGGAGGTGTCCAGGGTACCGCGAACCGTATGGTAGCGCACACCGGGCAAGTCTTTTACCCTGCCACCGCGGATCAATACCACGGAGTGTTCCTGCAAGTTATGACCTTCACCACCAATATAGGAAGTAACTTCGTAACCATTGGTTAAACGAACACGACAAACCTTCCGTAGAGCTGAATTCGGCTTTTTAGGTGTTGTAGTGTAAACACGGGTACATACGCCACGCCTTTGTGGACAGCCCTGCAGAGCAGGTACGCCACTTTTGGACACCTTGCTCTTGCGTGGTTTACGTACCAATTGGTTAATTGTTGTCATCAATTACTCCCGATTAATGATTTGCTCCAGAAACAGGGCCTTTCAGGCCGTTCTGTTGCAACTTTTCATCCTTCAATCCAGCCTTTCAAAGCCGTTATGACAAAGGAGGCGAGAGTTTAATGATCCCGCCCCTTGTAGTCAACTTTTAAGCGCCGATTTGGGGCTCCCCTTTCAAAGCTTCTGTCAACGCTGCTTCAACGTCGCTGATACTTACAGAGGTATCTGATTCCGCCTTTTCCAATGCCGCCTTTTTCCTGGCCTCATGGTATGCCAGACCGGTACCTGCAGGTATGAGCCTTCCCACCACCACATTTTCTTTAAGACCACGGAGAAAATCCCGCTTTCCTGTGACTGCCGCCTCGGTCAATACCCGGGTAGTTTCCTGAAAAGACGCCGCCGATATAAAAGACTCTGTTGCCAGAGATGCCTTGGTAATACCCAGCAACATCCGTTCAAACTTGACTTCAATCTTATCGTCTTCACGCAGTTTGTCATTGGCTTCCAGCATCTGCGTATACGTGATCTGCTCACCCCTGATAAGTGACGAATCCCCAGGATTGGTAATCTCCACTTTTCTCAGCATTTGCCTCACGATAACTTCAATGTGTTTGTCATTAATGCGAACACCCTGTAATCGGTATACTTCCTGTACTTCGTTAACAATATACTCAGACAGCGCTTCCACACCTTTGAGTCGTAAAATGTCGTGAGGTACCGGTGGTCCTTCAGAAACAACTTCACCCTTTTCGATATGCTCACCTTCAAACACCGTCATGGTTCGCCACTTCGGAATCAGCGCTTCATAATGATCACTGCCATCGATAGGATTAACACCATCTTTAGGCGTAATCACCAGGCGGCGTTTACCTTTGGTTTCCTTACCGAAACTGACAGTGCCCGAAATTTCAGCAAGTATCGCTGGTTCTTTCGGTTTACGCGCTTCGAACAAGTCTGCCACTCGTGGCAAACCGCCGGTGATATCCCGCGTTTTTGACCCTTCCTGAGGAATACGGGCAATTACGTCACCAATATTCAGATTAGTGCCATCCTTGATACTGATGATCGCATTGGCTGGCAGAAAATAATGTGCAGGCACATTGGTGCCCGGCAGGCAGATCTCCTCATCCTTTTTATCCAGCAACGTCACCGCAGGGCGCAGCTCTTTCGCGGAAGATGACCGCTCCGCCGGATCGATAATGGAAATACTGCTCAAACCAGTAATCTCATCGGTTTGTTCGCGAACTGTGATACCTTCTTCCATCGCCGAGAATTTAACCTTGCCACTCACCTCGGAAACGATAGGATGCGTATGGGGATCCCAGTTCGCAACTATCTGGCCCGCCTTCACGTCATTCTTTTTACCAACGCCAATCACGGCTCCATAAGGCAGCTTGTATTTCTCTCGCTCGCGACCATTGGAGTCGTTTACGATCAGTTCCCCCGATCGGGAAACGACTACCAGAGCGCCTTTGCTGTTTTCTACTGTCTTCATATTGTTCAGGTGAATCTTGCCGGTATTCTTAACCTGAACGCTGTCAGAAGCAGTCGCTCTTGATGCCGCACCACCAATATGGAATGTACGCATGGTTAACTGGGTACCCGGCTCGCCAATGGACTGGGCAGCAATTACACCCACAGCCTCACCCACGTTGACCAGATGACCACGAGCCAGGTCGCGACCGTAACACAAACTACAAATACCAAATCTGGTTTTACAGGTGATGGGAGAACGCACATACACCTGGTCGATACCAGCCGTTTCCAGTTTTTCAACTATACGTTCATTAATCATAACGCCGGATTCCGCTATAAGTTCTCCGGTAGACTCATCAACCACATCGTTGGCCATAACTCGACCCAACACTCTTTCACCAAGTGGAGCGATAATGTCACCGCCCTCGATAACTGGAGACATAGTAAGACCGTTGCGGGTACCGCAATCAACTTCAGTGACCACCAGATCCTGAGAAATATCAACCAGACGCCGGGTCAGGTATCCAGAGTTAGCCGTTTTCAAAGCCGTATCCGCAAGACCTTTTCGTGCACCGTGAGTTGAGGTGAAGTACTGGGATACACTCAAACCTTCCCGGAAATTTGCGGTAATGGGTGTTTCAATAATGGAACCATCAGGCCGAGCCATCAATCCACGCATTCCAGCCAATTGTCGAATCTGCGCGGGAGAGCCCCTGGCGCCGGAATCGGCATAAATATAAACCGAGTTAAAGGATTCCTGTTGCTCTTCTTCTCCCTTTTTATTGATAACTGGCTCTGTAGAGAGCCCTTCCATCATGGATTTGGCAACCAGGTCATTTGCACGGGACCAGATATCGATAACCTTATTGTACTTCTCACCCTGGGTCACCAGACCAGAGGCATACTGAGCTTCAATTTCTTCAACCTCGGTGTTTGCCTGGTCTATGATCTTACCTTTATCTTTCGGAATAACGAAATCATTTACTCCGATGGACGAACCAGAACGTGTTGAATACTTGTATCCGGTGTACATTAACTGGTCAGCAAAAATCACAGTTTCTTTCAAGCCAACATTTCTGTAACAAGCGTTCAATATATTGGATATCTGTTTCTTTGCCATTTTCTGGTTAACCATCTCGAACGGCAATCCCTCTGGCACTATATCAAATAGCAATACCCGGCCGGGGGTGGTATCAACAACTTTGCAGGAATATTCTTTTTCACCATCCTCATTCAGTTTTACATCCTTGATACGCACCTTGACTCGCGCCTGCAGATGTACCGAATCAGTCAAGTAAGCACGTTGCACCTCATCCGCGTCAGCGAAGATCAGCCCCTCGCCTTTTGCATTAACCCGCTCTCGAGTCATATAGTACAGACCCAGCACCACATCCTGAGACGGAACGATGATTGGCTCACCATTGGCCGGTGCCAGAATATTATTGGTTGACATCATTAGGGTACGAGCTTCCAACTGGGCTTCCAGGGTCAATGGCACATGCACTGCCATCTGATCGCCGTCAAAGTCTGCATTGTAAGCAGCACACACCAGAGGATGAAGCTGAATCGCCTTGCCTTCAATTAACACTGGCTCGAATGCCTGAATACCCAGCCTGTGTAGTGTCGGCGCACGGTTTAGCAATACCGGATGCTCACGAATAACATCAGCAAGAATATCCCAGACCTCGGCGGTTTCGCGCTCCACCATTTTTTTAGCCGCCTTAATGGTAGTGGCCAGGCCCCGTCGTTCAAGCTTGCCGAATATGAATGGTTTAAATAATTCCAGGGCCATTTTTTTCGGTAAACCACATTGATGTAGTTTCAATGTGGGACCCACCACAATTACCGAACGTCCCGAATAATCCACACGCTTACCCAGCAAGTTCTGCCGGAATCTTCCCTGTTTGCCTTTGATCATGTCAGCAAGAGATTTCAAAGGCCGTTTATTTGAGCCGGTAATTGCCCTGCCGCGTCTACCGTTATCAAGCAATGCATCAACGGCTTCCTGCAGCATTCGTTTTTCATTGCGCACAATAATGTCCGGCGCATTGAGATCAAGCAATCGCTTCAGACGGTTGTTACGGTTGATTACCCGGCGGTACAGGTCATTAAGATCCGATGTTGCAAAACGACCACCATCAAGCGGCACCAGTGGGCGCAAATCAGGTGGCAACACTGGTAATACTGTTAAAACCATCCATTGAGGCATGTTGCCGGACTGTACGAAAGCCTCAAGGAGTTTCAGACGCTTGGATAGTTTCTTTAGTTTAGTTTCCGAGTTGGTTTGAGGGATCTCCTCTCGTAACCTGGCCACTTCTGAGTCAACATCCATATCCTTCATCAACTGTTGAACGGCTTCTGCACCCATCTTGGCTTCAAATTCATCACTGAACTCTTCCATAGCCTCGTAGTATTGCTCGTCATTAAGCAACTGCCCCTTCTCCAGCGTAGTCATACCCGGATCAGTAACCACGAAGGACTCGAAATACAGGATTCTTTCAATGTCACGCAGAGTCATATCCAACAGTAAACCAATGCGAGACGGAAGCGACTTCAAGAACCAGATATGGGCAACCGGACTGGCCAGTTCAATATGTCCCATCCGATCCCGGCGCACCTTGGACAGCGCCACTTCGACACCACATTTCTCACATATCACACCCCTGTGCTTAAGGCGCTTGTATTTCCCGCACAGACATTCGTAATCTTTTACCGGACCAAAAATCTTTGCACAGAATAAGCCATCTCGCTCGGGTTTAAATGTCCGATAGTTAATAGTTTCCGGTTTTTTGACTTCCCCGAAGGACCAGGCTCTGATCATTTCCGGAGACGCCAGACCGATCCGAATGGAATCAAATTCGTCTGATGCTGACTGAGATTTTAATAAACCTAATAGGTCTTTCATTCTGTTTCCTCCACCCGCCCCTAAATCTGGGGACGAGTTTTTATAAAATCACTGGTTGCGCTAAAAGCGGACTCTTTCAAGTTGATTACTTGGACTGATCTAGTTCCATATCAATCGCAAGGGACCTGATTTCCTTCAGCAATACATTGAAAGATTCTGGCATTCCTGGTTCCATTCGATGATCACCATCGACGATGTTTTTATACATCTTTGTTCTTCCAGCAACGTCATCAGATTTAACAGTTAGCATCTCCTGCAGCGTGTATGCTGCACCATATGCTTCAAGTGCCCACACTTCCATTCTCCAAAGCGCTGACCACCAAACTGCGCCTTACCACCAAGAGGTTGTTGTGTGACAAGACTGTAGGATCCGGTTGAGCGTGCATGCATCTTGTCATCGACCAGGTGGTTCAGCTTCAACATGTACATGATTCCAACTGTTACTTGTCGATCAAAAGAATCGCCGGTCCGACCGTCAAACAGCGTTTCCTGTCCGCTTTCATGAAGTCCCGCCAGCTCAAGCATCCCCTTGATTTCTGATTCAGTCGCTCCGTCAAAAACCGGTGTAGCCATGGGTACACCGTCACGGAGGTTATTTGCCAATTCCAGAATTTCTTCATCCGACAAGCTTTTTAGATCCTCGGCACGCTCTCCAATTTTGTTGTAAATTTCTTCCAACAATTTACGCAGTTCCACTACCTTCTTCTGCTGCTCGATCATCTCGTTGATACGCTCTCCCAGGCCCTTACTGGCAGCACCAAGATGGGTTTCAAGAACCTGACCGACGTTCATCCGTGACGGCACGCCCAGCGGATTGAGTACGATATCAATGGGATCCCCTTTTTTATCGTAAGGCATATCCTCGATTGGCATAATTGCAGAAATCACACCCTTGTTCCCATGACGCCCAGCCATCTTGTCGCCAGGTTGAATGCGACGCTTGATCGCAAGGTAAACCTTAACAATCTTTAGCACCCCTGGGGCCAGATCATCGCCTTGAGTCAGCTTCTTTCTCTTGTCTTCAAAGCGCTCGTCAAGATCGGCACGCCGCTCCTGTAATTGGGCCTCTGCCCGTTCCAATTGCTTATTCAGATCATCGCTGGACATGCGTAGCCTGAACCAGTCATCGCGATCCAGTTCATCGAGATAGTCCGTGGTTATTTTTGCGCCTTTCTTGATACCAGGACCACCCACAACGGCTTTATTCAACAGCGCTTTTTCCAAGCGTTGGAAAGTTGCACCCTCAACTATACGGTACTCATCGTTAATATCCTTTCTAACCTTATCAAGCTGCATTTGCTCGATTTCGATAGCACGCTGATCTTTTTCCAGCCCATCACGGGTAAATACCTGAACATCAATTACTGTTCCTGTCACACTGGTAGGCACACGCTGCGACGTGTCTTTTACGTCAGACGCTTTTTCGCCGAAGATTGCACGAAGGAGTTTTTCTTCCGGGGTAAGTTGAGTCTCGCCTTTTGGTGTGACTTTGCCCACAAGAATGTCTCCGGCACTCACTTCCGCACCGATATAAACAATGCCTGATTCATCCAGCTTGCTAAGAGCACCTTCGCCCACATTGGGAATATCCGCTGTTATCTCTTCCGACCCCAACTTGGTGTCTCGAGCTACACAGGTTAATTCCTGGATGTGAATAGTAGTGAATCGATCTTCCTTTACTACTCGCTCTGAAATCAGAATTGAATCTTCAAAGTTATAACCATTCCATGGCATAAATGCGATGCGCATATTCTGCCCCAGCGCCAGCTCACCCATATCAATAGACGGTCCGTCGGCAAGAATGTCACCGCGGCTAATTTTGTCGCCAGAAGTGACCAGCGGTCGCTGACTGATACAAGTATTCTGATTTGATCGTGTGTATTTAGTCAGGTTGTAGATATCCACTCCTGCCTCACCGGCATCGGTTTCTTCGTCATTTACCCTGACAATAATTCTTGCAGCGTCAACACTTTCGATTACGCCGCCCCGAAAAGCCACAACACATACCCCGGAGTCACGGGCAACATTTCGTTCCATACCGGTTCCAACCAGGGGTTTCTCCGTCTTAAGGGTAGGCACTGCCTGCCGTTGCATATTTGACCCCATCAAGGCACGGTTAGCATCATCGTGCTCGAGAAACGGAATCAGCGCAGCTGCCACGGATACCATTTGCTGTGGTGCAACATCCATGTAGTCAACTTCTTCCTTTGGTTTCAGGGTTGTCTCACCCTTGTACCTGACCGTAATAAGGTTATCTACAAATCCGCCTTTCTTATCAAGAGGCGCACTGGCCTGAGCAATGACAAAGTCACTTTCATCGATAGCTGAAAGGTAATCGATGTCACTGGTAACTTTGTTGTTTTTTACCTTGCGATACGGACTTTCGAGGAACCCATAGGAGTTGGTTCTGGCATAGGTTGCCAATGAGTTAATCAAACCAATATTGGGTCCTTCCGGAGTCTCAATTGGGCAAACCCGCCCGTAATGCGTCGGGTGCACATCGCGTACTTCGAAACCGGCTCTTTCCCGGGTCAGACCACCTGGGCCCAGAGCAGAAACACGGCGTTTGTGAGTAATTTCAGACAACGGATTATTCTGGTCCATAGATTGTGACAACTGACTGGACCCAAAAAACTCCTTGATGGCAGCGGCAACAGGTTTAGCATTAATCATATCCTGCGGCATTAAACCTTCGGAGTCCGCCATACTCAGGCGCTCTTTAACCGCACGCTCGACCCTCACCAGGCCCACGCGGAACTGATTTTCAGCCATTTCACCCACCGACCTGATACGGCGGTTACCAAGATGGTCAATGTCATCAACCGAACCAAACCCGTTACGTATGCCAACCAGGGTTTTCAATACATCAACGATATCGTCAACACTTAGAACTGATGCCCCCTCGGCATCTGCTCGACCCAGCCTGCGATTGAACTTCATGCGTCCAACAGCGGAAAGATCGTAGCGATCTTTGGAGAAAAACAGGTTGGCAAACAGGTTTTCTGCGGAGTCTTTGGTTGGTGGCTCACCGGGACGCATCATCCGATATATTTCCACCATGGCTTCAAGTTTTGAAGTTGTAGCGTCAATGCGCAACGTGTCAGATATAAACGGCCCGCAGTCCAGATCGTTAGTATAAATAGTCTCGAATGACTTTATCTTTGCTTCGAGCATTGCATCCAGCAATTCTTCTGTAATCTCGGTGTTACATTCAAATTGCACCTCACCAGTATCGGTATCGAAGATATCTTTTGCCAGTGATGCTCCGACCAGATAATCCCGGTTAACAACCAGATTGGTTAACTTTGCTTTTTCGAGTTCGCGAATATGGCGATTGGTAATACGACGCCCTTCTTCTACCAGAACCTTGCCTTTCTTATCCTTTATTGGAAAAGAAAGCACTTCACCTCTCAATCGTCCTGGCACCAGCTTTAATGAAATGGACGGTTCCTTGGTATAGGAGATTTTAAGAGTATTGTTCTCATAGAACATGCCCAGAATATCTTCTGAGCTGTATCCCAGAGCACGTACCAAAATAGAGGCAGGCAACTTTCGACGCCTGTCAATTCGAACATAAACCATGTCTTTTGGATCGAATTCAAAATCGAGCCAGGAGCCACGGTAAGGAATCACCCGGGCTGAGTAGAGCAGCTTTCCTGAGCTATGGGTTTTGCCGCGGTCATGGTCAAAAAATACGCCTGGTGACCTGTGTAACTGAGATACTACTACCCGTTCGGTACCATTGATTACGAAAGTGCCGCTATCCGTCATCAATGGGATTTCACCCATATAAACTTCCTGTTCTTTTATGTCCTTGATGTTCAGGACGGTGGATTCCTTATCATAAAGAATAAGCCGTACCTTTACTCTCAACGAAACAGAATAAGTCGAACCGCGTAATTGACACTCTTTTACATCAAAGGCAGGCTTCCCCAACTTATAGCTGACGTACTCCAGGACAGCTTTCCCCGAATAACTGACGATAGGAAACACGGACTTGAACGCAGCATGTAAACCCTGCTCCAGTCGCTCCTCTTCAGGGATACCTGCTTGGGTAAATTGTTTGTAGGAATCTACTTGTATCGCCAACAGATAGGGAATATCCATTGCGGCAGGTATTTTGCCAAAATTCTTGCGGATACGTTTTTTCTCAGTGTACGAATAGGCCATTAGTGTTTTCCTAGCATCATAAACTTTAGTATCAAATTTCGGGTTAACACATCAGCGTTACACCCTATTTATTAAGTCGGAAGACTGTCACTGATATCAAACCGATAATCTTCGCCGGCATTTCGTCCTTGAATTACCCAATAAATACTCTTTGTGAAGCATTGAACTACAGCCAGATTAGAGCATTCTCTAATCTGACTATGTTCATAAAGCGATCACAGTAATACTTATTTAAGCTCAACAGATGCGCCAGCTTCTTCAAGTTGCTTCTTGATTTCTTCTGCTTCATCTTTGCTTGCTGCTTCTTTAATGGTCGATGGTGCTGAATCAACCATTTCCTTGGCTTCCTTGAGACCAAGCCCGGTGATAGCACGAACGGCTTTGATGGCGCTAACCTTCTTCTCGCCCGGGCCGGTAAGAACAACATCAAATTCGGTCTGTTCTTCCTCTGCCTCGGCATCAACTGCGCCGCCAGCTGCTGGCGCTGCGGCCACTACGGCTGCAGATACACCAAATTTTTCTTCCATTGCTTCTACCAGCTGAACTACGTCCATAACAGACATTTCAGCAATTGCTTCCAAGATATCTTCATTAGAAAGAGCCATGACTCTTATCTCCTACGTTAAACAGTTAAAATTTAAAATTTAAATCGATTCCAGAACCCAGGTTCTATGCTGCCTCTTGTTTTTGATCACGTACTGCCGCAACAGATCGCGTGACTTTGGCAGGAACCTCGTTAAAGGTTCGGGCAAGTTTGGTTACCGGTGCCAACATCAAACTCATTAGTATCGAAATTGCCTGATCATAAGTAGGCAGTTTCGCTAATACGTCGATTTGGCTGGCATCCAACAGCTTGCCACCAATAGACAATGCCTTGATTTCAAACTCATCATTCCCCTCGGCGAATTCCTTGAGCACGCGCGCAGCGGCACCCGGGTCTTCTTCGGAAAGGGCAAGAATCGTTGGGCCAACCAGAACTTCTTTAATACACTCAAAGTCTGTGTCATCAACAGCTAGTTTTAATAGCGTGTTTCGAACAACTCTTAAATAGACTTTGTTTTCTCTAGCAGTTTTTCGAAGTTCCGTCAGCTCACCTACAGTCACTCCCCGATAATCAGCGAGCACCGCAGACAAAGCACTGTTAGCAGCCTGGTTGACTTCAGAAACGATTTGTTTCTTGTCTTCAAGTCCTATAGCCACTAGTTTTACTCCTTGGACTGTTTCCAGTCTAAAACTGGACTTCTCCACATGAAGCGAGGAAGTCCTCTCTATTCGGTGATAGGGATTCGGAAACAGTAGTTCCGAATCGGGTACACCATCTGCGTAGGTAAAATTAAGCAGCAGTATTTCACTGCACCTACGGTCTTTGATAGCCCTGTTCAAATAAATTCAAACAGAACCCCAAAGTCTTCTCGGAAGCGTCTATCAGACATCAATCTACGCTTCTGTCGCAACTGACCAAGCAGTGCGGTTATTCTTCCAGGGTTGCGTGGTCTATGACTAAACCAGGCCCCATGGTTGATGAAAGAACCACTTTCTGAATATAAATACCTTTGGCTGAAGCTGGTTTGGCTTTTTTCAGGTCGGAAATCAGCGCTTCCAGGTTTCCCTTAACGGCCTGAGCTTCAAACCCAATTCTGCCAATACCACCGTGTACGGTTCCTTTCTTATCTGTGCGGTAACGCATCTGGCCTGATTTGGCGTTTGTAACGGCCGCTTCCACATCGGCCGTAACTGTGCCTACCTTCGGGTTTGGCATCAGGCCGCGAGGGCCGAGGATCTGACCAAGTTTGCCCACCACACGCATGGCATCAGGTGTTGCGATTACCACATCAAAATCCAGATTACCTGCCTTTATGCTTTCACCCAGGTCATCGAATCCGACAATATCAGCACCAGCCGCTTTGGCTTTCTCGGCATTTTCACCTTGAGCAAACACCGCTACCCTTACGGTCTTGCCTGTACCGTTAGGTAAAAGTGTAGAGCCGCGCACTACCTGGTCAGACTTTCGTGGATCCACGCCAAGGTTCACTGCCACATCAATAGATTCCTTGAACTTGTCGGAACCAAATTCTGTCAGCAATGAAACAGCTTCTTCCACTGTAAAAGATTTAGCATCGCCGATTTTTTCGTTCAGCGCTTTTTGTTTCTTTGTTAGTTTTGCCATGTTATTCGACCCCCTCTACTTCAATGCCGGCACTGCGCGCACTACCGGCGAGCGTTCGCACAGCCGCATCCATATCAGCGGCCGTAAGGTCAGGCATTTTCTGTGTGGCAATGTCCTCAAGTTGAGCACGATTCACCTTTCCTACTTTTTCGGTATTAGGCCGACCACTGCCTTTCTTAAGACCAGCTGCTTTGCGCAGCAACACAGATGCAGGGGGGGTTTTGGTAATAAAAGTGAAACTGCGATCAGCATAAACGGTAATCACAACAGGAGTCGGTAGTCCCGGCTCCAGGCTTTGTGTTTGCGCGTTAAACGCCTTACAGAATTCCATGATGTTGACACCATGCTGACCCAATGCAGGGCCGACAGGCGGACTGGGGTTGGCCTTGCCAGCTCCAACTTGAAGCTTAATATAAGCCAGTACTTTTTTTGCCATGTTTTACTCCTTTGGGTTCAAACGTTCTTTCGTCAACCTCAATGGTGACCACTGAACTCCCCGGCGCACTCGCGAATTCACAGGGAAAACCGAGCTCGGCTTTTAAAAATGTCTTTCGAACCAGAAGGTACGTCCGACACACTCTTACTGCTATTACTTGCCAGTTACAACTAGCCCTTCTCCACCTGGCCGAAACCAAGTTCAACCGGTGTAGATCGTCCAAAAATCAGCACAGCAACTCTCAGGCGACTTTTCTCGTAATTTACTTCCTCGACAGTACCCGTAAAATCATTGAACGGCCCATCGGTTATCCGAACCATTTCGCCAGGTTCGTATATGGTCTTGTGAGTTGGTTTTTCTTCACTGTCTTCCATCCTTTGCAGGATCTTGTCAACTTCCTTATCCGTAATGGGTGCTGGTTTTTCAGCAGTGCCACCAATGAAACCCATAACCCTTGGCGTATCTTTAACCAAGTGCCATGTATCATCATTAAGTTCCATGCGCACCAGAACATATCCAGGGAAAAATTTCCTTTCACTTTTGCGTTTCTGGCCACCACGCATTTCCAGTACTTCTTCAGTTGGTACTAACACTTCATCAAAGTAATCTTCCATGCGAGACAGAGTTATGCGCTCCTGTAAGGCCTGCATTACTTTTTTCTCATAGCCTGAGTAAGCGTGTATTACGTACCAGCGTTTAGCCATTACAAAAACCCCTAGCCAATTATGACCGAAATAAGTCCATTTAAACCCCAGTCAAGCAACCAAAGTATCAATGCGACTACGAAAACCACGATCAAAACAACAATAGTGGTCTGAGTAGTTTCCTGACGGGTTGGCCACACCACCTTCCGAATCTCAACTCGTGCCTCAAGGCACAAATCAACAAATGAGCGCCCCTTGGTGGTTTGTGCTGCTATCCATCCAGTCAGCCCTGCCAGTATCAATATACCGATAGTCCTTAATAGAAGTGACTCAGCTGCAAAAAAGGAGTTTGCATAAACACCAGCAGCAACAAGCGCCACAACGAGGGCCCATTTCACCCAGTCCAGGCTGCTAGCTTGATCATCAATTTTTTCAGCCATATTATTTCCGTGTTTTGCGATCATCGCGACAAACAAAATTTTATCGCCGGTATTAAATCCTTGCCTGCCACCTAAACACCTGCTCAGCAAACCCTATGCTGGCAGGCCAGGAGGGAATCGAACCCCCAACCTGCGGTTTTGGAGACCGCTGCTCTGCCAATTGAGCTACTGGCCTAGATCTTAATGGAACACAGTTAGTATCTTCTATTGATGCCCAATGAAAGAGTTCAATCCAACTAACTTATGTGTTCTTTTCCCAGTTAATTCTAAAGATAGCTAAGCCGAAACACCTCATGAGGCATTTCGGCTCTTCTCAGTCTACTTGCTATCGGGTTTATTCGACGATCTTGGCAACAACACCAGCACCAACAGTTCGACCACCTTCCCGGATTGCAAACCGTAATCCT
>JAESQX010000139.1 GCA_016764875.1 Gammaproteobacteria bacterium | reverse complement strand
CAGATCTATGTTAAGGCGTCACATTAACCGTCATGTACTGATCATGATAAAGCCCGCCATCATCTGCCCGACCCCAGAGCAAGTAGGTACCAGGCGCGTCGAAGGAGACAGTCACGTCATAGACGCCATCTTCGGGCGGTGTTGGTGGATACCACAATGCCGCCCAGGGTGAGTTGGCTGCTGGTCGTGAATCTTCCCAGGCTTTAACCTGTGGTGGATCGAAATGGACAAGGTTTGGTATTCCTGCCACGGATTCAGGGGCCCGGTAAACATTCCAGGACAGGTACAGCCCATTGTTTTTCATCACAGTGGGCTTTATTGGCGGACGCGATATGAACATCTTGCGAACCCCTTCAGGAGTTGCGAATGCTGCCGCTGCTCCGCTAAATCGTGCGATAAGTTCCATGGGGTCCCAGGGCGTAGGAATGCCATCATCCTTAACTTGGGTCTGAAAACTCAGTGGCTGCCCAACTCTCACAGTTCGAATATCGTCGCCGATTAATTCCGAAACCGGTGGCATATTACCCCTGATTACAGGATCGGACGTTCCTGCTCCCAGGGAACCGGTCTCCGACATGATAATTAAATTGTTAATTTTGTAATCGTCCCTCAACGTACCGTAGGCTTTTCGAGTCAGACCATTGGGCGAGGTCAGTTCCCAGACTAACTCCTTGTCTCCGAAGTCACCGGGAACGATTATATCAAACGTGAATCGATTTCGGCGTGGCAGGAAATGAGTAGGCTGACCACGATCCGCTTGTCCTGGTGAAAAGAAGTTATTTTCACCCACCGCAACGTCCAGTTCTTCTTCCCAGTTATGATTGAAATAGCCGAACGTGAGGCTAATGTTCCGTCTTCATTTTCACGCCAGCCTTCGTAGGCAACCTCCGCATGCTGTCCATGGGTGTAGGTGTTTCTGGCGTAATGATAGGGCTGATCTGCAATCGCAAAATTAGACTGCAACATCAGTGTAGCTGTAAACAATACTGCAATGATTTTTAACAATTTATCAGTTTTCATATCTTACCTTTTGAGGAGAATCTCCTCCATTACAAGTTTGTACCCTGGCAACGGCGGGGCTCTATTTTGGGAGCCTCGCCGCCCCGTTACCTGATTTGTGCTCCGGCATTTTCAGAAACCACTTCGCCTCCTTTAACGCCAACACATCATTCCTAAGTTATTCACCGGACTCTGCAGATTCTACAACCGGCCATGAAAAAGGTGTCAGACACAATGGACAACCAATTACGTGGTCATTGGGTCCGAGGGCCAGATTTGTGCGCCGCTTCTCCATTTCCTCTTCGAATTGTTCATCGGTCATTGTTACCCTGATTCCCAGGTCGATGAACATATTGGTTACCGAACGGTTACCAGCGCCCTGCCAGTTACGTGCATCCGGTACGTTATAATTGGCCGTGGTATTGTCAAAATAACCGGTGATATGCAGCACAGTGCCCTTGGGCAGCAGCGGTGTATAGTCATCCTCGAAGGCGTAACCTCTCACCCAGTTGTGGTCATAACCGACACAGCTTAAGGTTTCAACCGAGTAACCCCAGATAGCCTCCAGGCACATACGCGCACCAGGGGCATGCAGGTGCGGCTCGAAGGTGATGACCTTGGTGTGTTCAGTCAGGACCAAGTAGGCATGCATCTCCTGATCCTTTGCATCGCCCTCGACACTGATATCAACGCCATTTCCCAGGAGGCTGATTGAAGACTTGAACTTCGGCTTATAACCTATCGGGTGGAAAGTGAATCCTAGCTGTAGATGACCAACGGTATCACGCCCGTTGGAGTGCATGTGTACTGAGTCTGTATAAAAGGCGGAATTGGCTTTTAATAACGGACCTGCATCCGGGTCGAAAACGTCACCATTACGGCCCACTTCGTGTACCGGCCAATTGGTAGACTGACCTGGAATCACTTTACCATTCTCATCTTCTACCTCTGTACGCCAGATCATGTGGTGAAAAATAAACAGACCACCAACGGTGTCGGAAGCGTCATCGCCGACACCCACATCGTTCACTTCCACTACTTCAATAGACTTCACATAGCGATCTTCTGTCAGGCCGGTTGGAACACTGGGAATCTCACCCCACCAGTCAGGTCGACCTTTGGCCATAAAGAAATCTTCAGTATTCACAATCAGGTCCGGTACGCCCAGGCTCCACTTGATACTGTCATCGAATACCAATGGCGCAGGGGCATCTGCTTCGTTGCCCTTGGACGCACCGGTTCGAGCCCAGGTAGAGATGGCAGCAATTTCTGCTTCACTTAGAGATGGGTCGTTCTTTAATTGCTTAATGCCGATATTTTTCTCAGCGTACCAGGGAGGCATGGCGCCAGCGCGGTCACGAAGGCCTGTCTTGTATTCTATAAGTCCGGCAAAAGGCGCGACTTCATCATAGTTAACCAACGGCATAGGCGCGACACCGCCGGGGCGATGGCAATTCTGGCAGGCCCGCTGCAAAATCGGCTCGATATCTTTGTGGAAGGTAACATCCTGAGCCAGGATGGCTGGTGAAAACACCATACTCGAAAAGGCCAGTAACAAGCCTTTGTTTATTAATGACGATAATCGCATGTAAATCTCCTTTCTCGATTGCAGGACCCCAGCCGACTTCAATCAATGAAATACAAAAAAGCCAGAAGGAACTAATTTCTAGGCGCCATTAAAAACATTTTTACGTAGGAGATTCTTCCTAAAAACTCATTAAAACTGATGAATTTCTATTTATTAACCAACTTCTTGATCTCAATCAGACAAGAGCCATTATTTTGGCCGTTATTTAGGGCTGCGTAATAGCCCTGCAAAATAACCAGTGGATTCAGCAAAGTAGAGAATTACAATTTTTTGGGCTATCAGTGGCAATCCCGGCAATCTTCTATCAGGCCTCGCTCGGTCTCAACTTATATTTCTGGCGAGTTTCACTTGCGCTAATTTTCGCTGCCAGTTATTCCACATCCCTTTCGCTTTGCCTCTGCTGCTCCTTGAAACGTAGCTTTTCGCGCTTGCGAGACTCTTTAATACCTTGCATTGGTTGACCAATATGAGCCTCTCCCCGTTCCTTTGCCAATTCCATTTGCCGCTCCCGTTCGGCATATCGACGCACCTGGTCTGCTGAGTGTTGGTCGTAACAATACGGACAACTGACCCCTTTCTGATAGTGTTCACTTAATTTGTCCTGATCGGTGATTGGCATACGACAGGCATGGCATTGATCATAATTGCCCTTCTCAAGATCGTGATCCACCGTTACCCGGTTATCGAAGACGAAACATTCTCCCTCCCATAACGATTTCGCCCTGGGAACGTCTTCAAGGTATTTCAGGATTCCGCCCTTTAGATGATAGACATCCTCAAAGCCCTGTTGCCTTAGATAAGCCGTGGATTTCTCGCATCGAATGCCCCCGGTACAGAACATGGCAACTTTTTTGTGCCGAGCCGGATCCAGATTCTGCTTAACATATTCGGGAAACTCCCTGAACGATTCAGTTTGGGGATCTAGCGCACTTTTAAACGTTCCAATCTTTACTTCGTACTTGTTGCGGGTGTCCACCAGAATGACATCAGGATCGGATATCAATTCATTCCAGTCTTTTGGCTCCACGTAGGTGCCAACTATCAGGTTAGGGTCGATGTCCGCCACACCCATGGTAACGATTTCTTTTTTCAGCTTTATCTTGGTGCGGTAAAACGGATTTATCTCAACATAGGATTCCTTGGCTACGAGGCCCCCAAACCTTTGATCTTTTCTGATTAAACTGATTACCGCATCAACCCCTTCACGGGATCCAGCAATGGTTCCATTGATGCCTTCATGGGCCAGTAACAAAGTTCCCCTGACACCCCTCTTCTGCATCAGCTGCAGAAGAGGGACACGAAACTCTTCAAAATCGGGGAATTTGGCGAAATGGTATAACGCAGCAACCACTACATTATTCATAGTTATATCTCCTTATTGCCTGCCGGAACGTAAATCCGGTGCAATTGACATGGTATTTTAAAAAAGCGCTAGTGCATTGTCCAACGATGCCCGGCGTTAATCTTCGAGCGTTACTGGCAACTTTCCTGGAAGGCCCCATTCGCACCAGGAGGCATCGTAAACCGACAACTTTTTAAATCCGGCCAGTTCAGCCGCCAGAGTCAGTATGCAGGCCGACAGGCCGGAACCACAGGTAGCTACCATAAGCTGCGCCGGATTAGCCACTTCGCCCAACACCAGCCTTAATTCTTCTGGCGGTTTCATGTAAATTTCATTTAATACCCGTTGAAAGGGTACGCATTTTGATCCAGGCATATGGCCACCACGCAGATTATTCCTGGGCTCAGGATCACGCCCATAAAACCGGCCTTCCGATCTGGCATCCACAACAGTGCCAGTTGAATCGTGCAGCAGCTGATAAACAGCCATGGCATCACAAAAAGACTCACTACGCTCAGCAGGATCGAAACGGCCTTTTACTGAAGACTCATCTGGTAATTCAGCGGACATTTTTAATCCCGCCTGATACCAGGCCACAGAACCGCCATCGAGTACCGCTACATTGTCATGGCCCATAGCCTTGAACATCCACCAGGCTCGCGGACTGGCATAAACACCCACATTGTCATAAATCAATACGGCACTCTCATTGCTGATACCCAACTTACGTACCTGCGCCGCGAAGTAATCCGCATCAGGCATCATGTGGGGAAAGTTGGCCGACTGATCACAGATCTTTTTATCGTAGTCAAAACGCAATGCGCCGGGGATATGCCGTTGTGTAATATCTTCAGGGATTGCTCTACTGGTAAAAGGAATAATAGGCGGCACCGAGGCGTCGAGGATTACCAGGTTCTCTCCATTCTGATTTTCCTGTAGCCAGTTAACCGATACCAGGGAAGAAGGCAGTTGAAGTTGGGACATGGGTTACCGCTTCAAAACAATTACAGACGACTAGAGTTGTTGCAGAAACTGGCGCAATTGCGTTTTCAGCTTCTCGGCATTCTCCGGACCAAGACGAATAATCTGTTTTTGAACATCCGCCATGTTCTCAATGTCGGCGTCAGCATAGAGATACATTACCGAAGGTTTCACCAGCTGAAAAGGACCTTCAATTTCATCTGTATTCAGCACGTTGCGAATAGCTCTGCGCAGGGTAATATCAAAATTCACATCGCGATAACCTATCTCGGCATAGGCCTGCTGAAATAACGGTGAAAACAACCGATACACAGCCATAGCCTGCCTGGCATCCAGTGCGGCAACGGCATCCACCAGCTTGTCAAAGCGTGTAAAACCTTCCACATCCATCACGAACAGGTTTTCATCGATACTGCTAACCGGCATTTCTCCGGGGATTGCCTTGTAGGGTAAATTGCTCTGGGGCAAATTACCTTTGCTGATATTGTCTACCAGCACCACAAAACGACGAATGATTTGCTCATCTTTCAGGTAAGCCAGAATCGCCACCCCGCTTTGCAATTGACGCAATCGTTCGAAGGCAAAGGAGTCACTGTTATTGAGATCGGGTAACTCGATGACCTCTGATTGTGGAAGTTCCTCGAGTTCCGGCTCTACCGCCACTTCTACCTCGACGGGTTCAATGAGCGGTTCTTCCACTTCCGGATCTGGTTCAGGAGTAATTTCCACTACCGGGGGCTGAGGCACAGGAATGGGTTCGGGATCGGGTTCAACTACCTGCAGTGCTGGCGGAGGAATCACAATGGTGGTTGTCCCCTCAGGAGACTCAAAAGTAGCCGCCAGATAGATCAGGTATAAGAGTGTGGAAATTGCCACCCCGGATATTACTAGCAAACTCTTCGATTTCATTTAATCCGTGCCCCCGACAATTAGCCTGTCATTTTTACATAGTCCCTGCGAAGGCAGCAACAACGGCATTAGCTCTACAACTTACAATCACACTACCGCCACGGTGATGCCTGAATTCAGACATGTTTCGCGGGAAAAATAAAAAGGCCAATACCCGGAAGATATTGGCCCTTTTCATCTTGCCGGAAAATCCAATTCCCTAAATTTTAGGAAATCCCAGTTCTTCCATAGTACGGGTAAGGTCTACACCTGCCGTCGCAGGATTAGTCTCCTTGTCAATCTTCAGCACTATCCCATCGGCATCGATGTAGTAGGTCCAGCGGTTATCAAAACCCCGGGAACCCAGTACGCCATATGCCGTAGACATTGCCTTGGAAGGATCCGCCAGAATGGGAAAACCGGCCTCATGTTCCTTCGCAAACGCCGTGTTGTCTTCCAGCGTATCTACACTGGCCATGAAATAGGCCACATCAAAACTTTGAATTTCTCTAGCACTGTCACGCAGCGCTTTACATTGCATCGTTCAGCCACCGGTGAAGGCTTTGGGGAAAAACGCAATAACTACCGGCTTTTCTCCATTAAACTGCGATAACGTGTAGGTCTTGCCATCAGATGCCTGCAGTGCGAAATCAGGTGCTTTTTCACCTACTTCCAACGCGGCCGCAACAGGGCTGACTAATATCAGCGCTACCGCCAAGCCAGACATCAGAAACCTGAATGCATTGCTCAATGAATGGGGCATAGTTTATCCTCGATTTAGATCCAAACTGAATCCAGTTAAATTAATCTGCAGTCATTTTCCACTACAGCACCATTCTTGGTTTTTTTTAGGAAAATATCAACGAAAACTACCCGTGGGGTTCTAAAAAAAGGAAATACGTCTTGTGGACCTTAACAGCTTATCGAATTCAACCTGCAATTCGCGAATCTGGGTTTCTGTCTCTTCACGCTGCTGAGGAGGAATATCTGTATTGCGCTCAAGAATCCCGTTGAGGCTGGCAATCGAGGACTCCAAATTACGTACGCTTCTATTTACGGCCGAGCGCTTGGAATCTTGCTGGGATTGACGGTAACGTGGATTCTCTCGACGCACGCTATAACAACTGCGCACAACATTGCCTTGTGCGTCTCGGATATTATTACAAACATTCTGATAGATAAACTGGCTCACCGTACCTTCGAAATACTGGTAGGGTGTCTGGGCAATATAGCGAGCAATTTCAATGTCTGCGAAGGACTTCCCCTGGTAGAGGGGCAACAGCGATTTTTCCGCATAATCGGGATGGGACTGAATTTTACCAATTGCATCTCTATACAGGTCGCTTAGACCTGATGCCTCTGAGGTCAATCCACGGTATCCCTGATCCATCAGGTTTTCCCGCATTACCCGCAATTTCCATTGCCCCAGTTCATCGATTGCTTCAGCAAATCGAATATCCGCAGGATCGTACAGGCGATTTTTTAAATAGAAGCGAAGATGATGCATATCATCGGTTGCTTCCCAGTCTCTCATGGCCACACTGCCGGTAATAACCTGATCGATTACTGGAAGTTGACGCTCACTATTCAGCCCGGCGGAAATACGTGCAACCTGTAATGCCTGCCGGAATAACTCAACCGCATCCTGATACTGACCTATCTCATAATAAAAAGAGCCCAGATCTGAATAGGCTTCAATCAGGGAGGCGTCATAAATACCCAGATCACTTACCATGTTCTGAATATTCAACCGTCGCTGCTCCAACTCCCTGCTGACTTCCAGTGCCGTGGCCTCTTCGGCGATGGTTGGCAATGGCTCGGAGTCCTGTGCTACCGCGACTAAACTCACAACGCTGATCAATAACCCCGCCGGCAGCCCTTTAAAGAGCCAGCCCCCAAGCGATGCTGCCACTGTGAACTTATTGAACATTTTCCCCATAACAGATGACTGCCGTGTTGTGCATAAAAACCCGATCAAAGGGTTCCATAAACATTATCTATAATATTCTGTTACTGAATCCTGCCTTAATCAGACCGGGCAAACTCAAATATCCCTACGCTAAAATGTCGCAATGGGGTTAAGCGGAGAACCAGTACCCCCCGGGATACGTAAAGGGGCCGCGGTAAACAGAAACTCCCAGCGATTCTGGTTGGCGGCCTCCGTGGCAACGTCTTCCAGATCCAGGTTGTCAAATATAGGCGTGCCCAGAGCTATCAACAGCAGCACATGTACCGGATGAGTATAGCCCTCTACCTGTGAAGGAAAAACATCCGCCGCCACGTCAGAGCCGACCAACGCAACATCTCTTTCATGCAGCAGGGCAACGGCAGATGCATGCAGCCCGGCGGAAATCTCGGCAACGTTCCACGGGCCGAGGGCGGCTCTTCTGGCCCAACGGCCAGTTCGAATTAAAACGATATCGCCGCTGCGAAGCGTTACCCCGGACTCCCGCTCCCATGCCAGCAGATCTTCCGGCATAATAGGAGTACCGGGCTCCAGCCAGTCCACTCCCTTGAGGCGCGGTATATCCATCAAAACACCACGGCCAAAAATTCCATCCTCAGCAACCGTAATATCAAGCTTGTTGCAACCTTCAGAGGTTACCTCGGTGTCGGCAAAGCCGTTATACATTTTCCCTTCGTGAAAACGGTGACATACAGCATCCAGGTGGGAATGGGCATATCCATGAAAGGAGACACCAAACCTGTCCATAGCCCAGGGAGAACGTCCACCTCCTACTGCACTCATCTCGTGTTCGTAGGGACTAAAATTGTCCAGTGCTTCTTCCACCAGCGTATCATGGGCCATGGAAACGGAAATTCCGGATTCCACCAGCGTTGCGGCCGCTTTTCTGGTTTCAGGAGTAATAAGGTTCAGTGTTCCTTTCTCATCCTCCGCACCCCAGCGACCCCAATTGGAGAGACTTTCAATCCACCCGACCAGCTGCGCCTTTGATAACTGCGCATCCTGGGAAAAAACAGTCGTACTGAACAACGCCATGCATGTCATAAGCAGTAATGTCAGGTAGTTATTATGTGGCGCCTTTTTCATTATTATTCTCCTGTTTTCTGGCCGTAATTTCTCGCAGCACAAAAGCAGTGACAATGCCGCAAATGAAACAACATAGTGGATAGTCAGCACCTGGCAGTCAAGCAGATTACCTCCACCGGGGTTAATCACATTTTAACTGTCAAAAGTGAATATCATGGCGGCCGGAAACTGTTGCAGTGCAATTGCAGTGTCACATCTGTTACGAACTTTTACAGCGGCCATATCCTGCACCGCAAAGCATGACAAACACTGTGCTGTGGGTTAATCTGCCAAGGTTAAGTCATGATTATTACGATGCTTGACGAGGGCTGGCACCTGCCCGGCCCCAACACATAATAAGAGGTACCTATAATGATTAAATTCCAATCGGCGAAACAGACCAGATCAGCCGGCAAAACTGCCAGCTTAACCGGCATCTTGGGGATGCTGCTGTGTCTCTCATTTCCCGCCCTCGCTCAGGACGCTGTTGAATGGACCACTCTTGGTAGCGACTGGGCCCATACCCGATATTCCCCGGCTGATCAGATCACGGCTGAAAACTTCACTGATCTGGAAGTAGCCTGGGAATGGGATGGTGCAAGTTTTCAAGCTCAAAGTGGTCGGTCAACACCAAGTTATATCAATGGCCGCCTATATACGGTAGCCGGTGCACGCCGTCATGTTATTGCCATTGACCCCAAGACCGGTGCAACCATATGGTCTTATCGTGAACCTGATACGCCCCGCTGGGAATACTCCATGCGGGCGGATTATGGGAAAGGAGTCGGTTATGCCAATATCGATGGCAAAGATGTCATTTACATCATCTCCCCCGGCTTTTTCCTGACTGCGCTGGACGCTGAAACCGGCGCGCCTCTGGAAGGTTTTGGCAAAAAGGTGCCTATAGAAGGATTCCCCGAAACAGGCGTTGTAGATTTGCTGGCTGACCTTGGCCATCCCTATGATCCTTATGAAGGCCTCCCTCTTGAACGCGGATACATCACCTCCTCATCTCCACCGATTGTAGTAAACGGGGTAGTGGTAGTCGGTAACTCCGCCGAGCAGGGTTATCACCAGTCACGAATCGAGAATGTAGCTGGAGATATTCTGGGATATGACGCTCGAACCGGTGAATTTCTGTGGAAATTCAACGTGATTCCTCAACCGGGTGAATACGGCCATGAAACCTGGGAAAATGATGCCTGGAAAACCACTGGAGACATTTCATCCTGGGCGCCCATCGCGGCTGACCAGGAACTTGGTGTGGTTTATATTCCAACCAATGGCGTCACCATTGACTACTACGGCGGCCACCATCCCGGAGACAATCTGCATGGCACCAGCCTCATCGCGCTGGATGTCAAAACCGGTGAGCGACGTTGGCATTTCCAGATGGTGCACCATGATATCTGGAATTACGATACCTCGACGGCCCCAATACTGCTGGATGTCAATACTGACCAGGGTCCAACTCCTATTGTCGCTCAAGCGACCAAGCAGGGGATGATCTATACCTTTAATCGTGACACCGGGGAACCCATCTGGCCCATTGAAGAAGTGCCGCAACCTGCATCAAAGGTACCGGGAGAACATTTGTCACCAACCCAGCCGATCCCTACCAAACCGGCACCTTTTGATGTGCAGGGCTTGAGTATTGATGGACTGGCGGACTTCACACCGGAAATTCGCCAGCAGGCCATCAATGCGGTAGCCGATTATCAATTGGGCGGGGTATTCAATCCACCGATCCAGAGAGATGCGCCTTCGGGCAAACTAGCGGCGCTGTATTGCCCCTCCGGTGCGGTGAACATTACCCATCCTCCGGTGGCCGATCCAACATCCGGAATTATGTACCTTATTTCCCGTACTGGTTGCGGTCAAAGACAACTGGTTACCGGTGCAGAAGCTGACACCTACTATGAGGCACCAACTGGTGTAACCTTATCCCGATATGCCGCCGCCAGTGGCGGTCCAACGGCCAGACATCCGCTGGGTATTCCTCTTTGGAAGCCACCCTACAGCCGTATTACCGCTGTCGACATGAACACCGGCGAGCACTTGTGGATGATTCCTGCTGGTGAAACCCCTGATCGGTTTAAAAACCTGCCGGAACTGGCCGGAGTGGATATCGGCAATACTGGTTCCGGCTCAGGCGGTCCCATGGTGGTAACTCCGACATTGCTTATTTACGGCAATCCAGCCGCTGATGGTACTCCTTACTTATTTGCCTTAGACAAGGCCACTGGCAAAGAAGTGGGTCGCATTAAGGCACCTGCACAAAGTCGTTACGGTATGAGCTCCTGGGTTCATGAAGGCAAGCAGTATCTGATACTGCAAACCGGTAGTACCCTGACGGCCATGACCTTGCCTGAATAAGCTCTGGCCTGTATTTATGAATGCCGGACGATCACCAATCGTGCGGCATTCATTTACAGAAAGAATCAATTACTGACCGAAATCATCAATACACGTCGTTACCAACGGCTCAACAAGGTTTATTTTGTACGACCAACCCTAT
>JAESQX010000138.1 GCA_016764875.1 Gammaproteobacteria bacterium | reverse complement strand
GGCTGAAGTGGGTGTACCAAGCTGATCTACCACAATGCCAAGGTGATCCCGTTGCGACATCAGCTCTAACATGGCTGTTACGAAGTTGCTCTGGTGGCACGAATAAAGCCAGCCGGTTCGTACAATAATAGCTCCCTGGGGATGGGCCTGTAGTACGGCTTGTTCTCCCGCGAGTTTTGAAGCGCCATAGACATTAACGGGGGCAGTGGCATCGTCAGGGCAATAGCTTTTGTTTGATTTACCATCAAACACAAAATCGGTAGAAACGTGGATAAATCTGCACTTATTGTTGCAGGCCCACTGTGCCGCCAGCTGCGCTCCGTTCCAATTAACCTTAAAAGCCAGGTCTTTCTCTTGCTCTGCTTTTTCCACCTGGGTGTAGGCCGCCGCATTAATCAGCACATCCACGTCAAGGCCGGATAATCGCTCCTCCAGCTCCCGCTCATTAGTAATATCAAGTTCACAGCGGTCGAAGCTATGCAGCGTAACAGCAGTGGACTGATCACCTTTGGCCCAATCAGCCCTTATGGTTTTCCCCAGTTGTCCACCGGCACCAAGTAACACCGCCGTTATCTGCCTCACGGAAAAAGCTCCGCCCGGTCAAGGCCTACGGCGTGTTTGTCTTTATCTGAAAGCTCCGGAGCAGAATCAAGCAGGGGCCAGTCTATGGATAATTCTTTGTCATTCCATAACAGGCTGCGGTCATCTTCAGGAGCGTAATACTGTGTGCACTTGTAAACAATCTCTGCTGACTCACTGAGCACATAAAACCCATGAGCAAACCCGGGAGGCACCCACAATTGCCGGTGATTCTGCGCCGATAGAATCTCTCCGACCCAATGGCAAAAGGTTGGCGAGCTTTTACGCAAATCAACCGCCACATCGAATATCTCGCCTGCTATGGCCCGCACCAGTTTGCCCTGTGGCTTTTGTAGCTGGTAATGCAGCCCGCGCAAAATCCCCTGGCGAGACTTGCTCTGATTATCCTGCACAAACTCCCCATCAATACCCAGTTTTTCAAACTCGGAGCGGCGCCAGGTTTCCATAAAAAAGCCGCGATCATCTCCATGAACATCAGGTTCAAAAACCAGCACTTGCGGAATTTTTGTGGCAACCACTTTCATCTGTTAGTGGCCGTCAAGCAGTTTCAGCAAATACTGACCGTAGCCACTTTTATGTAAAGGTGCCGCCAGTTCCCGCAATTGCGCTTCATCGATAAAGTTTTGCCGAAAAGCAATTTCTTCCGGGCAGGCGATTTTTAATCCCTGCCGTTCTTCCAGGACACGAATAAAATTTGCCGCATCCAGCAAGGACTGAATGGTACCGGTATCAAGCCATGCGGTTCCGCGGTCAAAAAGCTCAACGTGTAAAGTCTGACGTTCCATATAAACCTTGTTAAGATCGGTAATTTCCAATTCGCCCCGCGCTGACGGCTTAATTGATTTGGCGATGGAAACCACATCGTTGTCATACATATACAAACCCGTCACCGCGTAGTTGGATTTTGGCTCACTGGGTTTTTCCTCAAGGTCTACGGCGATACCGTTATCGTCCAGTACCACCACTCCGTAGCGTTCCGGATCATTTACATAGTAAGCAAAAATACTGGCACCGGAATCCTGCTCCACCGCGCTCTTGAGGGTATCCTCAATCCTGTTGCCGTAGAAAATATTATCACCAAGAATAAGGCAGACACGGCTGTTGCCGATGAATTCCTCGCCGATGATAAAAGCCTGGGCCAGGCCTTCAGGGTTTGGCTGCTGCGCATAGCTGACATTAATGCCCCAACGGGTTCCATCCCCCAATAACGACTGATAGGCTTTGCTGTCTTCCGGTGTGGTGATCACCAGTATTTCATTGATGCCAGCCTGCATCAGGGTGGAGAGGGGGTAATAGATCATCGGCTTGTCATACACCGGTATGAGCTGCTTGCTCACCGAAATTGTCATGGGATGCAAGCGGCTTCCAGTACCTCCCGCCAGGATAATGCCTTTGGTCATTTCAGTTTCCGTTCTATGGGTTACTTGTAATTAAGCTTTACGCTTTTTTGTCTTCGGCAGCGACAATTGTCGTCAGTTCAGTATAGAAAGTTGCGGCAGGTTTGAAGCCCAGTTCATCACATAATGGCGAACCGGAAAAAGTATTGCCACTCACCAGATTTCTATAGGTTCTTGTACCAATGCTGCTCTTGCGCCCGGCAATCCTATTGAACAATCCTGCCGTCGCAGCCGCCGCGTATAATATCATACCAGGGCAATGCCAACGTGGTTTTTGCTTCCCAAGCGCCTTGTACACTGCCTGCTCAAGATCATTAATGCCATAGGCAATACCATCGGTAACGGTGTAGATCTTGCCCGCCGAAGACTCGCTTTCAGCCGCCAGAATGGCCGCACGGCAAAGGTCTGCTACTGCTATCAGGGAAAATTTAACATCTATGGTTGGCAGGGGTGGCAATAGCCCTCTGGCGATTAACCGGATCATGCTCATTAAACTGCCCTTCATTCCCGGGCCGTAAACATTTACCGGTCGCAGGATACAAACCGCAAGTTCCGAGTCTTCCTCGGCCTGTCTCAGCAACTGTTCTGCCTGGTATTTTGATTCACCGTAATCTGTGACTTCGCTCGCCCCGGTTTCAGCCGCATCAGCGAGGCTACTACTGAAATATACTATTTTACGAACCTCGGCTAATCGCGCCGATTCGATCAAGGCCGCTGTTCCTTCAACATTTATGGTTTGTAATTCAGACCCCTCTGCCCCTTCGACGTGGGCGATCCCTGCCAGATGAAAAACAGTTTCAACTCCTTCCAGCGCCTGGGCCATGATAGATTTATCACGGATATCGCCGACGAATTTATTTGCCGGAGTAACCGGGAAATTAACACCGGAGTTTTCCTCGCGGCCCAGCCATGCATTAACTTCGTAGCCCCTGGCAACCAGTTGAGCACAAAGTTCACGCCCGACAAAACCTCCAGCGCCGGTTACCAATACCCGTGTTCCTGTTTCAGTCATTGAATCAAACGCCAGCCATAGGTATTAAAAAAACGAATCGCCGACTTGGTAAACAATAGGATATGCCGCAGCCCCTTACCGGCACTGTGCCCTCCGTGGTGGGTAATTTTCATGGCCGGCAGATAGGCAAGTTTACCGATTTTCCCTACGCGCAGTGACAGGTCAAAATCTTCAAAGTACATAAAGTAGTTTTCATCAAAACCTTTTACTAACTGCAACTTCTCGGTACGGCACAGCATGAAACAGCCACTGACCAGGGGTATGGCATGACTGGGCAAATCCTCAGGCAAGTCGTGCATTTCGTGATGGGACAGGGTCTTGCGGAAATATTTTTTTATCCAGGCGGGGAAAAATCCTCGAATCACAAAAGTTGAAACCGAGGGATAGCGCTTACATAAGTGCTGCTTGTGTCCGTCAGCCGTCACGGCATAGGGGCTTACAATGGCAACGTCGTGATTATGCTCCAGGAAGGTGATGCCTTCGCTGAGGCAGTTCCGGTCCAGTTCAACATCAGGATTTAATATCAAGTGGTAGATGTCGGTAGATGGCTGAATAATCAGGTTATGGCCTTTACCGTAACCTACGTTGCCGTGGCCTTTAAGGATTCTTAATTCGGCGTTTACAGAATCAAGAAGGCCGTTAAATGGCTTAAAAAGATCCAGCTGCAACTTGTGGTCAACGCTGTTATCGACAAAGCAGATCTGGCAGGTTGTTTGATAACCTGCGGCGGGCAGTTGTGCCAAAGATGTTAAGAGGGACTCCAGCGTTGATTTCAAATCCTGGTCGGTTGAGTCGTAGCAGACTATTGAAACGGTCAGGGAAAGGTCTTTCAGTTTGGGCACCAGGGCGTGGGATTTTTAATTATATTGTCGCCGCGTTTCTTTGTCTCTTATTGTTCCACCAGACGATCACCAAAAGGGGTTGATATTATACGCATGCCGGGAGGGACATCAGAAGGATCTATTCGTCTTGGGCTGAAGCCACGACGGGGCCCACCACCGAAGTCTCCACCGGCGCCGCTGGCGGCCTGTACCCGGGCGCGTAAAGCGGCAAACGGATTATCTGGCTCGTCAGATTCCTCCGATAACGCTACGATCTCGCTGTTATCGCCCGGCTCTTCGGACAGATTCCCGGCTACGATCTGCTCTACCTTTACGGCTCTTTGTATGGGTGCGCTGTTGGTTATACCCAGTAAGGCTATATTAGATGCCGAATCGCAGCTGACTCCTTTATCGCGGGATTCAACACAGGACGTATTGCCCGGATATTGAATCGACACTTTGCCGGCGTTAATGTCCACCACAGAAAACTGGCTGTAGCCCTCAATGACGGTACGGCTATTGCCAGAGGATTTAACAACTACCTCACTACCGTCGCGGTGACGCAGGATAACGCTGTACTTGCTACCAACGCGTGAGGTTCCCACCAGGGTGAACTCGGGCTCCGTGGCAGTATTGCGATTACCCCTGGTTGAACGGGAACGGAGCTGCTGCGAGCCGCTATTACTGTTTACACTTTCAAACAGATTAAAATCCTGTTGGGCGCCTGAGGTATCGTTACCGGCTGGCTCCTGAGAATGGGCTGTGCTCATAAAACAAGCCGTGCTCAGCATTAGCGCAGAGATAATTTTCAATGAAGGTATTTGCATCAATCTCATAGTATTTACAGGTCAGGGCCTTCAGGAGGATAAGCTGTTAACTCACCCAGATCATAATCTAATATATCAGTCGGCCAAGTCCAGGCTTTAGTTTGCAACACCACAAAATTTATCGAGTTTTCTTGCTCTGTACCTGATAATTTTCCGACACTTAAGCAAAAGTAAACACTTACTTTCTTATTCTTTTGCCAGGCTCTCTACCCAGGCCAGTTGGCGGGGCAGACAAACCGTATTGAGGTCGTAGTGTTTCCGGGCAAATTTCCGGGCGCTGGTTCCGAGTCTGGCTCTTTCTTCGGGTTGGTCCAGTAATCGACAGACTTCTTCAGTGAGGCCGGGTATGTCAAAGAAGTTCACAAGGCGGCCGGTTTCATCCTGTTTAATGGCCTCATACACTGGTTCTGTATTACTGGCCACAATGGCGCAGCCGACACTCATGGCTTCCAGCAGACTCCAGCTCAGCACAAACGGGTAGGTGAGGTAGACATGCACGGTGCTTAACTGCAACAGCGCAATAAACTGCGAATAGGGAACCCTGCCGAGGAAGTGGACTCTGGCCCAATCTTCATCACTGATCTGTGGCCTTACCTCGTTAATAAAAATATCTTTCCAGGTTCGGTTTTCGCCGTACCTTTTCGGATCAGGACGGGCACCATAGCTGACCTCATCGCCACCCACGATCATGATACGGGCGTTGGGCCGTCGCCTCAGCAGTTCGGGCAATGTTCGCATAAATACATGGTAACCCCGGTATGGTTCGAGATTGCGGTTAACAAACGTGATGACCTCATCGTTCCTGGTAAGCGTAATATCGGCACCGTTAGTGCGGTTGACGGTTAAACTTACACTGGAGTCCGGTGCTACAACATCGGTGTCAATCCCGTCATGGGACACGGTAATTTTGCTTCGAAACGGCTCCGGGAAAGTACTGGCCTGCCATTGGGTGGGAGAAATACCCGCATCAGCCACCTGAAAATGGAGCATGTTATTCAGGTTCTTCAAACGTAATCGGCAGACCTCACCATCCGGGTCCTTGATTGGGTATTCTGGGTCAAATCCAACATCAGCGGCGGTCGCTCCATAATAAAATTCACAATAGATACCCAGCACGGTCCGGGGCCAGACTTCTTTCAAAAACAGGCTTTCGCCCCAACCATGGTGTGCCACGATCACATCGGGGGTGTAGCCCTGCTCTTTTAGCGTGATAGCCGCGCGGAAACAGGCTTCGCCGCGAATAGTCTTGGTTTCAAAATCACCGACCCAGGGATGTACATCCTTCGACGAGCCACGCGGCGCACTGTAAGGCACCAGCTTCACCCCTTTCCAGGCAGTGACATCCACTTTCTTCATGTGCATGGCGGTTACCTGGTGGCCCTTTTCGGCCAGCGCAGGGGCCAGGAACTTGAATTGGCCGGGGAAATTCTGGTGGATAAATAATATGTTCATGGGTTTTCAGTTGGCTGTCAGTACCCTGCCAAATTTACTCTTCAGGTTTTTCAGAGCCTTCAGCTTCAGTGGGTTTCTCCAGTATGGCAGTCAGCGCCTGAGTGTAGGTATTGCGGGCGGTTTGCACTAAAGCCGCTTCGCTTTTGAGTTGAGCCAGTTTATTTTCGGCAAAGCGGATGTTGTTTACCAGAGCTTTCGCTTCGTCGCTGAGTTCGTCGAATTTGTAGGTCTTGTCGTTAAGAGTCAGGTTATCAGCCATGTCGTTTTCCTTTTAATGTAATTATGAAATTGAGACAAAAAAAAGAGTCCCGACTTGCGACGGGACTCTGATTACTTGAACCTTGCCTCGTTCTTTTAGCGAGGCAAGATCCCAGAGAGGTCTATCAGACGATGAAGTCGCCAACGCTCATTGCTGCAACGCCGCTCATCTCAATCGTCATGTCATTAGCCGCGGTGATTACACCGTCGCCATCGACGTCAATATACAGCAACTCAGCGTTGCTATCGTAGACAGTACGACCGTTCATTGGACCACCGAAATTCAGCGCGGCGATCAGGTTTGTGGTATCTCCTACGGTTCCAACAAAGTGGACAGTACCAATTATGGCAGCAGACACTGCACTCAGGTCGACCATGTCGCCCTCAGCCGCGTTGAAGTCCACTATCTGGTCAGCAACACCTACCTGGCCGGAGCTGTCACCAATCGCAAACACGAAGGTATCTCCATTCGCACCACCGGTCAAAATATCTCGACCCATGCCACCGTTCAGATTATCCCAACCGTCGCCACCGTTCAGTACGTCGTTGCTACCATCAGCACCACCTATCAGAACGTCATTGCCGGAACCACCGTTAAGAACATCGGCACCAGCGCCACCGTCCAGAGTATCGTGGCCAGAGTCGCCATTGAGGACATCGCTGCCGGTACCACCGTTAAGCACGTCGTTACCGGTACCACCATTGAGAACATCATTGCCGGCATCACCGTTCAGGAGGTCATCTTCAGAGTCACCATTGAGCAGATCGTTGCCGTCTCCACCATTAATGGTGTCTTCACCAACGCCACCGTTAACAGTGTCCCACCCGTTGAAGTTGGCAGTAGGTGCAGTAACAGGCGCCACAACCGTGGCATCAACCGAGTCAGTATTGGCCACACCGGACAGGAACTTCAACGTTGGATCAGAGTTGACAAAATTTTCCCATGATTCCTGTGTCTCCAACACACCAGCTGTACTCACCAGTTCGGCAGATACAAAAGAAACAGCTGGAGGGGTGCCGTTTGCGTTACCTGTCAAGGTAAAGTCTGAGCCATCGCCAGCCCCACCGTTCAACGCAGTCCAGCCATGAACCAGCATGTCTGCATTGATATTAGTGGCCAGATCATCCGCGGCAAGTGTAATCGTTGCGCCCACGCCCTGATACACTAAACCAGCGGCAAGAGTTACCTGTACTACCTGCCCGTCAACACCACTAGCGGCAAAATCCAATTCGATATCGTACGCATCTGGCGGCGTACCTGCTACACCGGCACTTAACGCTTCCGGTGCGTT
>JAESQX010000137.1 GCA_016764875.1 Gammaproteobacteria bacterium | reverse complement strand
GTTTATGAAAGTGACCCGGGAAGACCTGATGGCACCGGTAAAAGAAGGAGAAGAACTGGATGGGATGCCATAACCTGCCAAAGTAGTTGATTCATAACGAAGGGATCTGATTCGCCGCGTAAAGTTAGCCTTTGAGAGGGCGATAGAAATACTGAATAATCAGCAAGTAAGCGCTAAACCCCTGGACGTTAAAATACCGGGATCGGATGCTCGGACAAGCTTATACTCGTAGCCGGATCAGGAATTTATGGTAGAAATTCTAAAATCGTTAAGACTGATTGCCTGGATCTGTCTGTTTGTGGGACCGGGTTCGGCTTTTGCTCAGAGTAGCGACCTGTTTCCTCGCCCCCCGTCTCTGGAGCCGGCCGTTCAGTTCTGGATAAAGGTCTACACGGAGGTGGATACCCTCAGCGGATACCTGCATGATTCCCGCAATCTTTCTGTAATCTACCAGCGGCTGCCGCTGCAACGGTCGAAAATCGAATCCACCAGGAAAAGCATTCAGGAGGACTTGCGTGTTCTGGCAAAAGGCAAGCGAACCCGTTTAACCAGAAGCCAGCGACACATCCTTGATCTCTGGCCCGATGGGGTTGCCGACGCCACACTGCTGGACGCCGCGTCAAATGTACGTTGGCAGTTGGGCCAGTCAGATCGGTTTCTGGAAGGGTTGATCAGATCCGGTGCTTATCGAGCCCATATTAACCAGGTCATTCGGGAAAAAAACCTGCCTCTTGAGTTGGGGGTTCTACCCCACGTTGAGTCTTCGTTTAATCCCGGGGCGTATTCCAGCGCCTCCGCCGCCGGGATGTGGCAGTTTGGCCGGGCCACCGGGAAACGATTTATGCGTATTGACCATATTGTTGATGAGCGTATGGATCCTTACACGGCTACCAGTGCAGCCATGAGCCTGCTGGAATTTAATTACAGCATTCTCGGAACCTGGCCGTTGGCACTCACTGCCTATAATCACGGTGCCGGGGGCATGGCGCGGGCCAAGCGTCAATTAGGCACAGACCGAATTGAGGAAATTATAGCGAATTACAAAGGCCGCGCCTTTGGATTTGCGTCTCGAAATTTTTACCCGCAGTTTCTGGCAGTTATTGATGTTGAAAACAATGCCCGGCGTTATTTTGGTGATCTGCGACTGAAGAAAGCCCCTGAATTTACTTCTGTGACTACGGATTCTTTCATCGATGCGGAAGTTTTCGCCCGATCCGTGGGCATATCCCTGGAACAGTTTCAAGCGGACAATGCTGCGTTGCGACCCATCGTCTGGGATGGCACCAAGCGCATCCCCAAAGGCTTCAAAGTGAAAGTCCGCCGCCGTGTTGCCAGCAATCCCGGATCATTGCTGGCACAGATACCTGATGATTATAAGTTTTCTGTTCAAACGCCAGATATATCCTACGTGATTGAGCGTGGCGACAGCCTCTCTGTGATAGCCAGCCGCTTCAATACCAGCGTAAGCAAGCTGGCTTCTCTAAATCAGCTTGCCAGTCGCCACCGTATTCAAATTGGTCAGCGATTGCTATTGCCGCAGGAAAACGTACAGCCTCTGTCCTTGGGGGCCTCCACATCTCCCATGGCAAAACCGGATGATGGAATCTACAGTGTCAGGCGCGGGGACACCGTGTCGGTGATTGCTACCCGATTTGCCGTAGGTGAGATAGACCTGTTGCGAATCAATCATATTACTGATCCCCATCGTATCTATCCGGGCCAGCAGCTGACTCTGCCTGGTTTTGAGACTCTGGCCCCGGTTAATAACGAACCCATTGAACCATCGGTAGCCTCTGTAGAAATTGCCGGCGAGACTGAGCCTGAAAATTCGGACACTGAAGTGGTTCTTACCCCAATAGCGGTGGTGGCACCGTCAACCGGGGTCGAGTCAGTCATTGCCCCGGAAGCACCAGTACAGCTTGCGCAACGGGCGGAAATCCTGCCACCAGCGGCTGTGCTTCCCGATAACCAGGAACTGGACTCTCCGGTCACTGCGGTTGATGGACAGGCCGTCGCGGTAGCGGCAGGTCTGAGCGTTGTTGAGACCAACGAGCAACTGGCAGATGCATTGGT
The DNA here is from genome assembly GCA_016764875.1 of Gammaproteobacteria bacterium. Taxonomy (GTDB): domain Bacteria; phylum Pseudomonadota; class Gammaproteobacteria; order Pseudomonadales; family Pseudohongiellaceae; genus NORP240. Next base: position 2,552 of record JAESQX010000137.1, on the reverse strand, counting down.
GGCAGATCCTTCCGATTATTCAGTTGCAAGCAACGGCACTATTGAAATTCAGGCTTCCGAGACTCTCGGGCACTATGCCGAGTGGCTGGGTGTCAAGGCGTGGGATATCAGGCGCATGAACAATATGGTTTTTCGTTCACCGTTAATTATTGGTGAACGATTAAAGCTGAATATTGCAGGAATGACAGTCAGTGAATTTGAGGTGTTACGCCGTGATTTTCACCTGCAATTGCAGCAGCAGTTTTTTAGTAAATACCGCATTCAGGACGTAGACCGTTATCAGGTTGCGGCCAATGACAGTATTGGCTCTATTGCCAGAAAACGTTATTCCACTCCGATGTGGCTGTTGCGTCAGTACAATCCTTCCCTTGACTTCAATCGTGTGCAAATCGGTCAAGAAGTCGTTTTTCCACTACTGGAGTCTGTTGACTGATATTCTGACTCGGTGCCTGTTGTTTGGGTCCTAACGAGCGCCAGGCATCCTTTTGGAGTGCTAGGCAGAGCCCCTCCTTACTATATGACTATGGACCGGTATTGGAGCACCCTGCGGCTCAACATACAGCCCCACTGGACTATCCCTGAGAACTCTGCATTCTATTGCCCGGTTGCAACCGGGTTTGCCAGGGAATCTGATTAGACCGGTCAGGGCTGGCTTTTGCGCTGCAAACTGTGGCATTTCTATAACTGAAATCTGACAAATTTTAGCCAATTATGGGAGATTATCGGGATTCCGCTAATGGCGGGTCAGCGCACTGATAATTGCTTGCTTTTCGGGGCAAGATAATGGGATAGTTAGGCACGCAGTAGTGCAAGTAAATTACCGTGATTGCGGTCAGTAGGACTATTAAAGACTCCGCTTGGAACGCCCATATATGTTGATGCTGGCCTTGACTGGCAAAATCAGGTCAGAGGCTCTCCAGGGGGTTTGATAGGGAACAGTAACCTACTGACTTCCACCTGACGGAAGGGCAAATAATGTCGTCTCCTACATTTTCAACATTACGCCAGACCCTCAAGAATATCCGTTGTCGACACAGTCGGCTGTATTTGCTCAAGCATATCAGTCTGGCCACTATCGCCATGGCGGCGCTGATATTGATTGTAACGGCTGCCCAGGCATGGCTGGAGCCAGATAAAACAGGCAGCATCGGTTTGTTCTTTGTTACCCTGGGCGCCGCCCTGTTTTTGCTGTGGCGCTTGATATTCAATCTGAGGCGGAAGCACACCGATGATCGAAATCTTGCCCAGTATGTAGAGGAACGGATTCCAGATCTGGAACAACGACTGCTGACCTCCCTTGAATTCACCGATGATGAACTGGAGCACGGCCGTCGGGGAGTTTCCTATCAGTTTATTCAGCAACTCTGGCTGGATGCTCAGGAACATGTCGAACAGCAGCAGGCAAAGGTAGAGACCGTAATACCGGCCAGGCAATCCTGGTATTCGTTTGCTTCGGCCGCCGGAATGCTGGCATTTCTGGGTCTGCTTTTTGTAAATTCCGATTTCTTACTCAATGCTGGCAGCAAGCTGATGTGGCCCTTTGCTATTACTGAGCCCGAACCTGTTGTGGCAGCGCCATCTATACCCATTGAGATTACCGTTGAACCGGGAGACCTGGAGCTTCAACGTGGTAGCGGAGTAACTATTTTTGCGCGGGTAGACAATGCCATTCCGGCCACGGTGAGCCTGCGTCTGCAGGATGACAATGTAAACTGGCGTGATGTGACCATGTCCAGAGATGGCAGCGGGAGTGACAGTGCCAGTTTCAGTTACTATCTGTCTCAGCTCGAGGAAGATACCACTTATTACATCACCTTCAATGAAGGAGAAGAATTCAACTCAACACAATATCGCATCAGTCTGTTTGATTTGCCTCAGGTCGAACAAATTGATATTGCTTACCAGTATCCTGACTACGTTGGCATGGAAGATAATATTGAGGAAGGTAGCGGTGATATGGTGGTTCCGGAAGGTACGGAAGTTGAGTTGACCGTAACCTTTAACAAGGTCATTACCAGTGCCAATCTGGAATTCGATCCCTCTTACGATGAAGAGGGTGAAGAGATAATAGTTTATGAAAATATCTCTCTGGATATTGACGGTAATGTAGGGCGCGCCCGCTTTACAGTGCAAAGCGATGGGGTTTACCGGGTCAGTGCGACAGATTTTGAACAAATGGAATCTCGCAATCCTCTTGACTATTTTATCCGTGCAATTGAGGACAGACCCCCGGAGCTGGTGTTGAAACGGGCAGGCAAGGATCAGGACGTTATGCCGCTGGAAGAAGTGATTCTGGAAGTGGATGCCAATGATGACTACGGCCTGAAAGAGTTTTCGCTGCATTACTCGGTGGTAGGTAAGAATGAAGTTGAAGTGAGCTTCCTGCCGGGGACTGAAGTGAAAAGTATAGTTGGCAGGGAACTGATCTATCTTGAAGACCTGGAAGTTGAGCCTGGGGACTTCGTCAGTTATTACCTGACCCTGGTAGACAATAATGGTATTGATGGTCCCACCGAAGTTATCTCTGATATTTATTTTCTTGAAGTGATTCC
>JAESQX010000136.1 GCA_016764875.1 Gammaproteobacteria bacterium | reverse complement strand
GCTGCTCCCGTTCGGCGAGCATCTGCTCAAAATCCTCATCCGGGATCCAGGTAATCCCGAAACGGACGTGGGCCATTTCTCCTGCACTGCGACGGTTATAGACCACCCATTGGTCAGGGTCGGGATTGGATGGATTGTCCACCGTATTGTCCAACAAAGAGGTGGCGATGAGAACTGTGCCCTTCGGCAACAGGGGCCGCGCTAAGTCTTCGTAGATATGCGTGGTGTGCCACAGATGGTTCCAGTCGATTTTGTTGATCACCTCCCGGCGTCCGTCGGGGTAGATCGCCTCCATCATCTGATATCCACCGCGCAGGTGCATGTGACCTCGAATCGAGTGAATTCGCGCGTTTTTCTCGAGCACAAAGGTGCCACGCATTAACTGGTAGCCATTGGGCGGAATGAGCAAATCAGTGTATCGAGGCAGGCCCAGATCACGACTCTCGCCCGAATTGAATGTAGTCTCATCATTGGTGGTGTACAGCGGCTCTTCTCCCTCCGGATAGAACCAGACTCCCACCTGGATTTTCGCGTCGACCACTTCCCTGCCGATGGGAAAGAGGTGCAGCGAAAAGTGAATTTTGTCGTCAGGCAGGATCTGCTTGCCGGCATCCTCCGGATACATGTCCCTTCTCTTTCCGACTGCGGAAGAGGAAAGCCCTGTGCCGTAGCTCTGCTCCTCGTCCGTCGCCCGATGTATTCTGGTGTTGGCGTGGTGAAAAACATATCCGCTCTCAGCGTCTCCGGGTCGCGTTTCCACCGCCCTGATCCACCGGCCCTCTGTCAGCGCCATGTCAATTACATCATTTATAGGCACGTTCGGCTCCCACCACTGATCCCCGCTATTGGCAGGAACCGTGAAAGGTGGCGAGGTGATAATCATATCCGGCGGCCCCCAGCCCTGATCCTGTTCGAGCTGCCAATACTCGTGGTCTGCCCGCCATTGAACCGGCTCCGGCACCTGCGACAGGTCGCCCGGCGCCATGCCCGAGTCTACCCAATTGGCAATGGTCTCAATCTCTTGATCCGAGAGTGATGGGTTGTTCTTGAAGTCCTGAATCCCCACGGTCCGATCTATATACCAGCCCGGTGGCATCGTCCGCGTTTGCACGGAGTGCTTGATCAATGGCCCAAAGGCCTTTACTTGCTCGTAGCTGTCGAGCACCATCGGCGCAGCCGTACCCGCCCGATGACACCTCACACAGTTGTTTTCAACGATGGCTGCAACGTCGCCAGCGTAGGTTACTTCCTTCGCGGTAAGGGCCTGCGGCAACGCCACCGCTGCAGCGATAATAATCCCGGCAAATGCCAGCCGCATATTTTGTCGACCTTTCATATGGCTCATCTGAAACCTCCTCATTTCTCGGTGACGGTGACGCCGACCCACCCGTTGGTCCAGCAACAATGGTATTCAAAGCTGTTACGCAGGGTTTCAATCGACTGCACCAGCAGAACGTAATTCCCTGGTTTACTGAATGTAACACTAGTCGTGCCTACTCCCTCGCCCTCAACTAATGCAATTTCGATCTCGTCTTCACTGAAAGCCACTTCGCCTGGCCCTGCATAGTGCATCCAGTACAGCCAGCTCTTTGGCTCTTTATAGAGTGTTTCTCCGGAATTCACCCAGGCAGAGACCTCCAGTGGTTCGCCGACTTTCGCGGTGAGCGGGCCCATCTCAGTGCCGACGAGGCCTCGTGCCCAGGGATCGGCGGGATCTAAACGGAGCATGGGGGCATAGCCGCTGGCGGTTCCTTGCAGGTGCCTGGCGGGCGCCGTTGGGGTCTCTATCATATAAGACGATTCCGAAATATGACCGGGGGTGGAATACGTCTCCCCGCGGTTTTTCAACGTCCAGACGACGCGTTTGTCTCCGAAGTCCGCGGGAACCCTGATCATGAAACTGTTCCACGGCCGGCGAATGACCCGATGGATTTCCTTAAAGTAGGTGGGCTGCCCGCCATCGAACTCCCGGGGCTCAATGAAGTTGTCTGGCCCAAGAGGGATGTGCAGCGCTTCCTCAAGGTTCATGCTGATGTAGCCAAAGGAGAGCGTGTAGCTGCCATCGCCATTCTGGAACCACCCCTCGAACACGGGCACAATCGGCCGGCCCGAATCCCGTATCATTTGCGGTGACCAGGTCGGGGAGTTTGAAGGGTATAAACTGAAACGATCAAAACCATCGCAGGCCGCACGTGGGGTCCGGCAATCCGCGGCATCCTGAGCCTCCAACGGCCGCCATGATTGGGCGCCGAAGGTGACACCCATAATTACCACCATTACTACAAAACGGAATCGCTGCATCGTCTTGCCTCTATTTATTACAAACGGTTATTCCACAAGCGCGCTTCGAATCCCAAAACAGCGCAAACCCACGCTCGCAGTGTAACCGACCCGCGAAGGAGGCGTAAAGCAAAGAGAGTGTCCGGGAAACATTAAAATACTATATCCATACGAGTCCACAGCCCTTTTCCGGGGAATATCAACTGGCTGGTACAGATTTGTTCCATGGACATTCTTTTTATTGTTTACATCGTTCATCTCAAACCAATATTTTTCCACACCCATCTTCAATAGTCGGTTTCCGACCAGGCGGCCTGGGATTTTTTGGAGAACTTATTACATCGGTTCCAAATGGAATTAAATTGCCAGCTGGCTAAAACGAGAGAACCCAGGCTTAAGTAGAGATATCTTTTATTTTTCTGTATTTTTTGTTTCGCTATTTTTCCTTCTCCCTTAGCATAGAAGGAATGTCATGAAAATGTTATTAAAACTACCTTCAGCGGTACTTAGCCTGACCAGTACGGCCATGGTATTTTGCGGTCAGAACCAGCCTCCCTCTCTATTGGAAGGCCCAGTTCCGCCCGCTGGTTGAATCCAATGCGCCTATAACAACCTTTTTACTATCCTAAAAACTTAACGACACGCTTGAGAAAACCGTATGTTCGTTTCGGATAGGGGCCTGCCATAAAACTGCTGGGGGAGAACCTTGGGCTCGAAAATTGAATCGATTTTTTGTGTGAGAATTCCAGAAATCCATCATATCCATGGTAATGCCCGAGACCACTTTCGCCACTGCCGCCAAAAGGCATATTCATATTGGCAATATGCAACATCGCGTCATTAACACATGCACCACCGGAGATAGTAGTGCGCATCACCTCTTCACTGCGCTTTCTATTGGAATCGAAATAATAGAGTGCTAACGGGCGGGGCCTGCCCTTCAAATAATTTAAAGCCTCTTCTGTGGAGTTAACACCCTTTACGGGCAGCACCGGACCGAAGATTTCCTCCTGCATGCAACGCATATCGTCACTGACATTAGTGATGACAGTGAGTGGGATCATACGGCTGCCTTCAGGGATGCTCTCGTGCTGCGGATTTACTTGATGAATCTCGGCGCCTTTTGCTCTGGCATCCTCGATAATATCCAACAACCTCTTATGGTGCCGCTCGTTTACAATCCATGTAATGTTCTCGTTGTCTACCAGAGTAGGATAGCGTTTGGTTGCAAGGCGTTCAAAATCTTTTACAAATTCAGCCACGCGATCTTTGTTTATTAACACGTAATCCGGGGCAATACAGGTTTGACCGGCATTCATCGATTTGCCGGGGATGAGACGTTTTATAGCTTTTGCAACCGGGAAACTATCATCAATAATTACTGGCGATTTGCCACCCAATTCCAGTGTTACGGGGGTCAGATTTTTCGCCGCGGCCATCATTACCCGGCGCCCTATCTCAGTATTGCCGGTGTATACCATGTGATCAAAGGGCAGTTCTGAAAATTGCACAGCCGTCTCGACTTCCCCGGTAATCACAGTGATATAGTCAGCATCAAAATGTTTGGCAAACAGGGATTGCAATATGTCCGACGTACGAGGCGTTACATCAGGTGGTTTGATCATCGCATGGTTGCCAGCGGCCAGGACACCAATGAGCGGTGATATCACCAGTTGTACAGGATAGTTCCAGGCACCCATGATGCCAATCACACCCTTGGGCTGAAAGAACATGCGTCCGCCGGGTAAACCACCCTTGGGTTTTAACGGCTTGGCCCATTTTTTTATTTTCCCTTTGGTGGCCCTTATTTCACTTAACACTCCCAGCACTTCTGAAGCCACTGTTTCGACACTGGAGCGATGACCAAAATCAGCTTGTACGGCAGCAATAATATCGTCTGAATTATCACTAAACATTTTGCCCATGGTATTGAGAGTGTCGATTCGTTGTTGTACCGAAGGGATGCCGCGTTCAATAAAGGCATCTTTTTGTTTTTGTAAAATTTCCAGATACGGATTGGGGGCGCTGACCACTTCTTCAATTTTTGGTGGTCTAATCGAAACAATCTGCGGTGAATTCATTGTGGTTCCTTTAGTCGAGTCGCGGTTGAGGAAAAGTGACCTTGATCATTAACATGGGACGTTATAAATGGCAATTAATTTATATTTATTAGGTTATTTTAGACTTCGACTGTAAATACAATGGAGGAAATATTATGCCGTTTAACATTCGCTACCCATTGAATAATAAAGTTTTTCTTCCCCGTCCCCCCAGAACCGACACTCAAACTACTGGAACGCTCAGGAGCTTAATCTCCGCTAACGGCCACCATCTCAGGCGGTCAATTGTTGCGTAATTTACTGTCGAGATCAGCCCGATTCCGGCTAACAATTCAAATACATTTGAGTAGACAACGGTACTCCTTTTCTAAATGCTATACACTGTGGCCTGGAATTTAGTCAGTCGAGGACTCAGCGGGAGAGCGCTATGAAACAAGGGCAAAAACAGAATTTGTTCAAGCACGCTAAAAATGACTATCCGGTCAATAAGAGATTGAGCCGACGTGACTTACTCATTGCCGGCACCACTACGGCTGCAACGCTCATTTTATCCCCGGCTGCGCTGGCGCAATCAGCCCAACCAAAATTCAAGCGAGTTCCAACCCAGTACATTGCCGCCCTGGGTGATCCAACGGCTGGCTCCGGTCGTAATGCCCAGGAATGGGGCCTATGGCGCAAAGACCCTGGCCCCCGCGGAGTTGATCTGGATGACTATGACAAATTGCAGGCCAAAGGTGGTATTGCCCCGGCAAAGTGGACCTTCGATAATGAGGATTGGTGGCTGGAAGAACACGGGCTGATTATGGAACAACCTGAATTTCCTCTACCTGCCGGCCAATATCTGGTCACCGGTGGCCGAGAAGTTGAAGCTGTGCTGACAGTCCAACCCATGGCAAGTGATGGAACCCAGCATTGGGAGCTAAACAACAACGCGTCGATCTATGACGTGACCCACCTGCGCTGCCGTTCCGGTCGCTACACACCGGCAACCGGCAATGGCTCATGTACACCTGCCAAAGCGAAGAAGTCGGCCTTTCCTGTCAGGCCGGGGGCGGATATGCCCGCCGTCGATGGCTGCAACAAACAGGATTATGCGGTTTTTATTGTGACCGCTGTTGCTGTGGGTAATAGCTAGGATACGGCTACTGCCCGGGTTATATCGAGGTATCAAAGAACCCAAGCTAACCGTTACTGTGGTTCAGATGGCGCCAGTCGATTGAGTTCATCGAAAATGTTGTATACAAGCACGGCATCGAGTCTACGAGTTGCACCTGCGAAATCCATCGGGTCGATGGTATTAGCACTGTATATTAAGAACCCCTCATCGCCCGAAATCGGCTCATAGCTAGTACTGGAATAACGCATGTTATCTAGTGTCAGTACTTCTGATGCAGGGGCGATTTCGATTCCGTTGCCAGCACTGAATATTTGTGCGGACATTAGCGAATGATCAACTGCATTGACGTAAAAACGTGATGCCCCGTCATCGGCCCACTGCCGCACCCCATTCGT
>JAESQX010000135.1 GCA_016764875.1 Gammaproteobacteria bacterium | reverse complement strand
TCATGGGTTAGAATTTTGATCGCAACGGGACGCTTGAGTGATTCCTGAATACCACGATAGACGAAAGACATGCCGCCTTCACCGATTTTACTCAGGTTCGAATATCCGTCCAGTTTTACCTGACCGTCCATATAAAATTTGCCCTAGAAAACATGAATTTGTGTGCAGTACGTAGAGTAATGAGTGAGCTGCCAGGAAAATGTGATATTCTTCGCAAAATCACACTGTTACGTGCCCGGGCGCTGTATTTTTCCACTCATAATAGAACTTGAGGCCAATTCATCAGATGAAAACACTAAATTTTACAGCGAGCGCTATTCTAGTTATTGCGGTGTTCTATATCCTGATTGTTGGTGAAGCTCTGCTGTTACCCCTGGTGGTAGCCATAACACTCTGGTATCTCATCAATTTGCTGGCCAGTGGTTTTGCTCGTATATCGTTGGGAAGTTTGACTATCCCTTCTCCCCTGTGTTTGCTGGCATCTGTTTTGACCTTTGTGGCATTAGGTTGGGGTGTGGTCAACTTTATCGGCTCCAGTATTATTGAAATCAGCGAAGTGACACCCGCCTACCAGGCAAATATTGAGGCGCGTATTCGCAGTATGCCATTCTCGGAGTACCTTATTGACCAGGAAACCGGAAACTTTTCAGGTTTCCTGCTGGATTCCAGCTGGCTGGATTTGCCGGCGATATTTACGTCCCTGGCCAGCACTTTTACCTCCATGGTCACCAGTGGCGGCACAATTTTTATCTATATTATTTTTCTGATGCTGGAACAGGGGAACATAGACAAGAAAATTTCCAGTCTGGTTCAAAGCGAGGAAAAGGAAAAGAAAGTACGAAGCATATTGAAAAAAATAGGCGATGATATTCGCAAATACATCAGTATAAAGATGTTTACCAGCTCTCTCACCGGTATTCTCAGCTATACGTTTTTAGTGATTGTGGGTGTCGATTTCGCTGCTGTATGGGGCCTGCTGATATTTATGTTGAATTTCATCCCCACAGTGGGCTCGATAATAGCGACTATTTTCCCCGCCGTGATCGCCCTGGCACAGTTTGAGGGCTACACCGAGTTTGTTCTGGTGCTGGTAGGTATTGGTGCATTTCAGATGGCCATCGGAAACTTTCTGGAGCCCAAGATGATGGGGACATCCTTTAATTTAAGTCCTTTGTTGATCTTGCTTAATCTTGGCTTGTGGTGGTTTATCTGGGGTGTAATCGGCATGTTCCTGTGTGTACCATTCTTGATTATTATTTTTATCGTGCTTGCCCATTTTCCTCAGACCAGGCCGATTGCTGTAATGCTTTCCAGTGACGGGAATGTCGGTTTTATCGAAGATTAGAAACTGATTCCGGCAGGGAAGCGATGGTGTAAAATCCATGCTCATTCGGCATTTTATAATGCTCCATCACCCGATGTTTCCAAGCTATAATCTCCTGGTGGCATAGGGAAGAAATTTAATCCAGTGGATAGACAATAAATGAGAAGTGCTGAAATCCGAAAAAAATTCCTCGATTATTTTGCGAGTCAAAACCACGAGGTTGTGAGTAGCAGTTCTCTGATCCCCGGCAACGATCCTACCTTGCTGTTTACCAACGCCGGTATGGTGCAGTTCAAGGACACTTTTCTGGGGGAGGAAGTTCGTGAGTACTCCAGAGCGGCAAGTTCCCAGCGCTGCGTAAGAGCCGGCGGCAAACACAATGACCTGGAGAACGTCGGCTATACATCCCGCCATCATACTTTCTTTGAAATGCTTGGTAATTTCAGCTTTGGAGATTACTTCAAGCGTGAGGCAATACAATTCGCCTGGGAATTTCTGACAGTGGAGCTCGGGCTGCCAGCGGATAAGTTGTGGGTTACTGTTTTCGAGGATGATGATGAAGCGGCTGCCATCTGGCTGGACGAAATTGGAATTAACCCTGAACAATTTTCTCGCCTCGGAGAAAAAGATAACTTCTGGGCAATGGGAGATACCGGTCCCTGCGGGCCCTGTTCCGAAATATTTTATGACCATGGTAATGAAGTTGCAGGAGGACCCCCGGGAAGTCCTGATGAAGATGGCGACCGTTACATTGAAATCTGGAACCTGGTCTTCATGCAGTTTGATCGACAGAAGGATGGCACACTGACTCCCTTACCCAAACCTTCCGTTGATACTGGCATGGGCCTGGAACGGCTGGCAGCGGTGTTGCAAGGGGTACACAGCAACTACAACATTGATCTGTTTCAGGACTTGCTGAAGGCGGCGTCTTCGGTAACCGGCGTGGCTGACCTGGGGAATACTTCACTGCGGGTTATTGCCGATCATATCCGTTCCTGTACATTTTTAATTGTTGATGGGGTTGTGCCTTCGAATGAAGGTCGCGGCTATGTGCTGCGCCGGATAATTCGCCGGGCTGTTCGTCATGGCTATCGATTGGGGGTAAAGGAGATATTTTTTTATAAACTGGTGGGCCCACTTGTTGAGGTAATGGGGGAAGCCTACCCGGTGCTCGGTGGTAACCAGGCTTTCGCTGAGAAGGTGTTAAAAGAAGAAGAGCAGCAATTTGCCCGCACCCTGGAGCATGGAATGGGCATGCTGGAGCAAACAATAAGCCGGCTGGATAGTAAGACAATACCCGGAGAGACTGTATTCCGTCTTTATGATACCTACGGCTTTCCTGTGGATCTTACGGCGGATGTGGCCAGAGAGCATGGGCTTGAACTGGACATGGACGGTTTTGACGAAGCCATGGCGGTACAAAAAGAGCAGGCAAGGTCGGCCAGTAGTTTTGGCGCCGCTGACAAGCTGGATATAAAGCTTGATGAAGTCACCGATTTTATTGGATACGACAACTTGCAGGGATCTGCCACAATAAAAGCCCTGTATGTCGACGGAAAAATTACCGATAGAGTTAATGCGCCAACGGATGCCTTGCTGCTACTGGATAAAAGTCCGTTTTACGGTGAGTCGGGAGGGCAGATTGGGGACAGAGGTGTTCTAACCAATGAGCTGGTAAATTTTGCGGTGGAGGATACGCAAAAACAGAGTGGTTTTCTGCTTCATCGTGGCAGGTTGGAAACAGGTACATTGCAAGAGGGGGATACGGTATCCGCCCAGGTGTCAGTGGATAACAGGGCCGCCATTACCCTGAGTCACTCGGCTACTCATTTAATGCATGCCGCGCTTCGCCAGGTTCTCGGTGAGCACGTTAGTCAAAAAGGCTCATTGGTTAACTGCGACCGGTTGCGCTTTGATTTCTCCCATTCCTCTCCCTTAAGCCCGCCAGAGATACGCCAAATCGAGGCACTGGTTAACCGGGAAATATTGAGTAATACCCTGGTTGAGAAAGAGGTAATGAACATTGAGGAAGCAAAGCAAAAAGGTGCACTGGCCCTGTTTGGGGAGAAGTATGGCGATGAAGTCAGAGTCGTAACCATGGGAGGACAGTTCTCTACGGAATTATGTGGTGGCACACATGTGCAACGTAGTGGAGATATCGGGCTGTTTAAAATAGTCAGTGAAACAGGCATCGCCGCTGGAATCCGTCGAATAGAAGCAGTGACTGGACAGGGAGCTCTTGAGTTTATAAACGGCCAGGAAACGACCTTGCAACAGCTCGGCGGAATCGTCAAAGCAGGTAGCGAATCTCTGGTTGAGAAAGTACAACAACTTGCCAGTCAAAACCGCTCGCTTGAGAAACAGCTCGAACAACTTAAAGCCAGAATGGCAAGCAGTGCCGGCGATGATCTTGCCAGTGATGCAGTGAAAATAAACGGCATTAATTTATTGGTTGCCGCAATTGACGGATTCAATGGAAAGGCCCTGCGTGAAACTGTGGATCAACTGAAAAATAAACTGGGCGACTCGTCGGTAATCGTTCTGGCAAGCGTGGACAACGATAAAGTGAACCTTGTTGCCGGGATAAGCAAAAACCTTACCAGTAAAATAAAGGCAGGCGCTCTGGTTAATATGGTGGCCATGCAGGTGGGAGGCAAGGGCGGTGGACGGCCTGATATGGCGATGGCCGGAGGCACTGATCCTGCTGCAGTACCCGCTGCGTTGCAAAGTGTTGAACCATGGGTCATGGAGTGTTTGTAATGCCCGCGCCCGTTTGTCAATGTCAGATAGAATTGCATTACGTTATACAATCCTGTTTAATCAGCCGCCTTTCAAAAATAACCAGTTAAAAATATGTCATTGATCGTTCAAAAATATGGTGGCACTTCGATCGGAAGCACTGACCGAATTGAAGCCGTTGCCGATAAAATTGCCAAATTTCGCAAGCAAGGCAACGATGTTGTGGTTGTGGTATCTGCCATGAGCGGCGAAACCAATCGTCTGGTTTCGCTGGCGCAGGCCATTCAGGAACACCCTGCTCCCAGGGAAATGGATGTGCTGCTCTCAACAGGGGAGCAGGTGACCATGGCGTTGTTATGTATGGCGTTGCAGAAAAGAGATTGCGGTGCCCGCTCATTCACCGGTGGGCAAGTACGAATTCTCACAGATGAAGACCATACTCGCGCCAGAATCCGGGAAATCGATGACAGTCGAATACACGCGGAGCTGGATAGTGGAAACGTGGTTGTCGTGGCTGGTTTCCAAGGCGTCGATGATGGGGGTAATATCACTACTCTGGGTAGAGGTGGTTCGGATACTACGGCTGTGGCACTGGCCGCAGCACTTAAAGCGGATGAATGCCAGATCTACACAGATGTAAAAGGGGTATACACCGTCGACCCCAGAATGGTTGAAGATGCGAGTTTGCTGGACACAATTACCTTTGAGGAAATGCTGGAACTTGCAAGCCTGGGAGCAAAGGTATTACAGATACGATCGGTAGAATTTGCCGGCAAATATAAAGTACCCCTCAGAGTTCTGTCCAGTTTCGAGGAAGGGGAGGGTACGCTAATCAGCGTAGAGGAAGACAGCAACATGGAAAAACCGGCAATTTCCGGCATCGCATTTGCCAGAGACGAAGCAAAGTTAACTGTTTCCGGGGTTCCGGATGTCCCGGGCGTGGCCTATAAGGTAATCGGTCCGGTTAGTGACGCTGGAATCGAAGTAGATGTCATTGTGCAGAATGTTTCCGCTGATGGCACCACCGATATAACCTTCACCGTAAAACGCTCAGACAGCGAAAGAGCCAGGGATATCCTGAATGCTCAGGCAACGGTACTTGGTGCTGCTGACGTGTCTGTTGATGCCAGAATTGCCAAGGTTTCAATCGTTGGCGTTGGCATGCGTTCTCATGCGGGGGTAGCCAGTAAAATGTTCAAAGCCCTGGCGGATGAGGGAATTAACATTCAGGTTATCACTACTTCGGAGATTAAAATTTCGGTTGTAGTGGATGAGAAATACCTTGAACTGGCGGTCCGGGCGCTGCATTCGGCTTTTGACCTGGGCGACCCGAATTATCAGCCCAAACAAGACAAACAAACATAAACGAAATGGAGTGTGACATTTTTCAGGACGCGCTGATTTTCAGCTGAGGTAATGAAACTTGATTTTGTTGTTGGTTTAGGAGCAGGATAGAATTTGGAACTTGCTGTATCGAGCCAGAGAAATCGGTTATTTGCTCGCTTTTCTTTAAGCTGGGTCCAGGAAGCACGAAGGAATGACAAAAGGAGGTATCAAATGTTAATTCTAACCCGTCGTATTGGTGAGACATTAATGGTTGGAGACGACGTTACTGTTACAGTGCTGGGAGTGAAGGGAAACCAGGTAAGAATTGGTGTAAATGCTCCCAAGGAAATCGCTGTACACAGGGAAGAGATTTATCAACGGATACAGAAAGAAAAGGCCGCTAATCCGCCTTCGGAACCTGAAGACACCGAATAGCAAGTTAGCAACTGGTATTCATTCGCTTTTCACTCACAATGAATCATCGCCCGTGGTTCTGAAATGCCTCGTCCGAGGCGTACAGCTTAACTTTCAACTATGATATTATTGCGCGCTTCCGGAGAGGTGGCCGAGTGGCTGAAGGCGCGCCCCTGCTAAGGGCGTATAGGTTAACACCTATCGAGGGTTCGAATCCCTCCCTCTCCGCCAACCTATGCAAATAACTCATTGAAATTTAACTATAAAATCTATTTTAATTATATTCAGTCCCCCAATCTATCCCCCACTAGTCGCGCAGTGCCAGGCAACATCTAGCAAGAATAGAACCTGGATAGTCTTTTCAAGAGATATAAGCTACCAGCTTCATTCTGTCTATAAGTGATCGAAACTAGATTTTCGATTCCCATTTTCCACATTGCAATTGATAAACCCACGTTCATCAAACTCTCTTATGTGGAGAAGCAGCATGACAAACAAATTTGAACCGTTCAAGTTTCCTCTCGGTTGACCTTATCAAGAAATGCCATCCTGAATTTCGTGGTTCAGTCCTCGCTTAAAACAAGGTACGCTTCCACTCATTGAAATTTGACTAAAAGAAAGAATGAGGTAGTTAAAGCCGTATGGCACAGTTAGAAAATATAGAAGCAATAGAAAGAAGACTATGGGGAAGCGCAGACAACCTGCGTGCAAACAGCAATTACGCCAGCAACGAATACTTTATGCCCATCGTCGGGCTA
>JAESQX010000134.1 GCA_016764875.1 Gammaproteobacteria bacterium | reverse complement strand
GCGGTTTTGCTGTCCAACTCTCGATTGAAGGCGATTATGCCGCCAAAGGCCGAAGTGGGGTCAGTTTGAAAAGCGAGATCGTAAGCCTGCTGAATATTTTTAGCAATGGCCACGCCACAGGGGTTGGCATGTTTGACAATTACACAGGCTGGTTCGGAAAAAGATTTGACACACTCAAGCGCTGCATCTGTGTCGCCAATGTTGTTATAGGACAATGCCTTGCCCTGAAGTTGAATGGCGGTGCTGATACTGGCTTCTAATGGCGTCTTTTCAACATAAAAAGCGGCGCTTTGATGAGGGTTTTCTCCGTAGCGCAGGGCTTGTTGCTTTAGATACTGGCTGGTAAAAGTTCGGGGAAAGCGGGCATCGTTTTCGGCGTTGTCACCGGCTGGCAGTTTCGTGCCCAGGTAGTTGGCTATGGCCGCATCGTAGGCCGCCGTGTGTTCGAAGGTTTTTACCGCCAGGTCAAAACGGAAATCATCATCCAGGCATGAATTATTGGCCTGAAGCCGCTCTATCAGGGGCTGGTAATCGGATGGATTAACAACCACAGCGACATGGGCATTATTTTTGGCGGCAGCACGCAGCATGGTTGGCCCGCCGATATCGATATTTTCTATGGCGGTGGGCAGGTCACAATCAGGATTTGCCACCGTAGCTTCAAATGGATAAAGATTGACTATAACCAGGTCAATGGGCGGGATATCGTGCTCAGCCATGACTTCCTGGTCCAACTCACGTCGGGCCAGAATGCCTCCATGGATTTTGGGGTGTAGCGTCTTAACCCGACCATCCATCATTTCGGGAAAGCCGGTGTACTCGGAAATTTCAATAGCTGGAATATTCTCCGAGGTGAGCAGCTTGTAGGTGCCCCCGGTCGATAGAATCTCTATATTGAGTTGGTTAAGTGATTTTGCCAGTTGAACAATGCCGGTTTTGTCGGAAACGCTGATTAGCGCCCGACCCACGGCAGCCGATTTATCTGATGTCATAAAGGGTTCGTGTCTATGTTGTTGGGGGAAAGATCAATGTCCGTGAAGCTGTCTGTCCATTCGTATCGGGATCTACAATAATCCGTATTGCTTTAACTTTTTTCTTAGCGTACCACGGTTCAATCCGAGCATGATAGAGGCTTTGCTCTGGTTGTTCTGGGTGTATTGCATGACCGCAGCAAACAGTGGTGCTTCCACTTCATTTATTACCATTTCATAAAGATCGCTTACAGGTTGACCGTCCAGTTGTTCGAAATACCGGCTCAGGGATCTTTGTACCTCGCTCCGCAATGAGCCACCGTTACCGGATTCTGAAACTTCAGCGGCGGCGTCCACAAGAGTCTCTTTTAAAGAGCTGACATCATCCTGGGTGGTCATGCCGCAAGTCCCCTGCTGTTATTTTTATGCAGAAAATCAAAATGGTTTTGCAGCTTGTCTAATTGCTCCTGTGGAGTGATACAACAATTAAACGCCCGTAAAAATGGTGGAGCGTCCTGCAAATTCATCCCGAGATTGTGTGGAATATTTTTCATGTAGGAGCTTACATGTTTACGGGCAAACAGGACACCTTTGAACTCTCCGTATAACGAATAGATTTTTCTCAGATGGGAATCAACAATGTTGAATAATTCCAGTGTGGACTTGCCTGGTAACTGCTCACCCGTGGCCAGGAAATGCGCTATTTCCTGGAAAATCCAGGGTCGTCCCTGGGCAGAGCGGCCAATCATCAGGCCATCGACACCGGTGTAATTCAGCACGAATTTTGCTTTTTCAGGTGTACAGATATCTCCATTAGCGATTACGGGTATGTTCACAGCCTGTTTGATTTGGGCAATAGTGTCGTATTCCGCGTTGCCCTTGAAACGGCATTGACGAGTTCGACCGTGAACAACCAGCATGGCAATACCGGCTTGCTCGGCCAGTCGGGCAATTTCGACACCATTGCGGGATTCCGGGCACCAGCCGGTGCGAATTTTCAGTGTGACCGGAATATCAATAGCGGCCGTTACCGCGCGCAGGATCTTATCTACCTGAACTGGGTCCTTGAGTAGCGCTGAACCTGCTGCTTTGCGTAAAACCTTCTTGGCGGGGCAGCCCATATTAATGTCGATAATATCCGCGCCCATTGCCCTGTTTAGAATGGCAGCCTCGGACATTAATCCCGGGTCGGATCCGGCAATCTGTACAATTTGCGGCCCATCGATCCTGGGTTTGACCTGGCGCAGACGATTCTTGTCGTTGCCCCAACGACTGATGTTGCTGGTCAGCATTTCAGCAACGGTCAGGCCGGCACCGAGCTCAGTGCAAATTTCCCGGAAGGGACTGTCGCTAACCCCTACCATGGGTGCCAGTATCAGGGGAAGGGCGATGGGGAATTCACCAATTCTTATTGGTTTCAGGGGCATTGTCTGGCTCGGATAACGTCAGAGCCCGCTATAGTACAGGGCTGGAAAGGTTGTATAAAGTAAAGCCAGGAAGCCACTGCATAATTTTTTCAGGGAACACGTGGGAATGGTTTAAAGTTCAGGTTGTAGTTAACAGCGTTGGCGCCGGGGTCGCTCAGTTCAATGGTGATCTGTACTGGAGAGCCCACAGGCATATTTTTGATACTGCGTAGTGCCGGAGCCAGGTATTCAGAGGGTAAGAAGTCCCGGGAAGCAATGGGCTGATTGTTGAGGTCGCTGAAACTTATGGCAATAATGGGGAACGGATGCTGAAATTCGGCTGTATTACTGAACACGGCCGTCAAAACCAGGCTGTTCTCGTATTCAGGATGGCTGCGTATATTCAGGTTTTCGGTTTTAATGCGGGTGAGGTCCTGAAGCGGCGATAACTGACAATTAAAGATACCACAGGCCATTTCGTACCACGGGCGCAGTTTTGGATCGAGACTCAGTATTGACATACGTTGCCAGTAAAATTGACCAGCCAGTAGTACGATCAGAATCAGGCTGGCAACTGTCAGGGCCAACAGTCGTTTAGAGCTCTGGGCGGGTTTTCCCTGCTCCAGCTCCAATGAGGTATCGACGGCACTAATGGCGGCAAGATTTTCTTCGCTTAGTGCCTCCATGCCTTCGTCACTATCTTGTAATTCGCGGGATAAAAGCCGGGCCCGGATTTCTTCCTTGGACTCCTCTTCGGGAAGATCCTGTTCTGGCTTTTCAATCTCCAGTCCCTGAGCCACAGCATCAAGAAACTCATTCTCTGTTTCTATGTCGTCTTCGAGGGCCTCTGTATCAACTGGCAGAAACGATATGTCATCGTATACATAATAAGATTGGTCATCAGATTGAATAGTTAAATCGGAATCTGGTTCCGGGGGGGCCTCTGTGGCTGGATACTCCTCCTGGGACTCTCCGAAAACGCTGGCTACTTCGTTAATTGAGGTAATAATAAAACTAGAATCACTTGCAGCGCTTTCCTCCTCAAATTCACTTTCCTCGGGGATTATTATCCGGCTGACATCGGTATTTTCATCGGCGAATCCCGAATCACTGTCCGGCCGTTCAGGGAGATTATTTTCGGGTTCAGGGGTGGTTTCAATTTCTTCTTCGGATGCTACATTGTCCTGGCTGGTATCGCTTTGCGTTGTTCCCGGGTTATAGATAGTCCATGACTCATTATGCTCGAAGGCGAAGGAATCAATGCTTTCAGCACCTGCTGAATCTGTTGAAATTTCATCCTCTGCAACTGTTTCCTGTAATTCACTGCGTTTGAGAAAAGACGTCGGGTCAAAATAGTCTTCCTGGCCGCTGATAAAGACCGAGTTATCTTCATCATGCCCTGTTTCATCATTGGAAGCTGGTGGCAAGGCATTGACAAAATTTTCGTTGGCTTCAAATACAGACAGGCAGGCGCCACATCGAACGAGGCCCTGTGCTGATTCCAGCATGCGAGCACTGGTATTAAACGAAGATTCGCAACTTGGACATTGAGTAACGTGTAAAGCCATTAAATTGAAAGGTTCGCTAGTTTAAAAATTTCATGGATGTCGATAATCGACAGTTATGTGCCTGGCACCAGAGCTCTTTTTACTTTTACATCAGTCGGGGCTGCATTAAAAGCCGGAACTTCACAGTCCGGCAGGAGCCTATGAACTATATCGTCTGCTGCCACAAAGTCTGACCCAGCCATCCCGGATAACCGGTTCATCCATCATGAACCACTGGTCATAGCGAGACCGCAAATCTTTAGACTGCTCCGGCAGAATGCCGGAAAGCAAGAGCGGTGCCCCGGGTGTGACCAGCTTTGCGAATGCAGGTGCCAACTGATGCAGAGGGCCGGCCAGTATATTGGCAAGCAGAATGTCGGCTTTCGCCGGAGATGGTTGCGTGGGTATATCCTCCGGCAGGCAGCAAACAAGCTGTTGGTCACTGATGCCATTATTAGAGCGATTTGACCGGGTTGCGATTATGGCCTGGGGGTCGTGATCAATGGCCAGAACCTGCTTTGCTCCAAGCAATACAGCCGCAATGGCCAGAACTCCAGAGCCACAACCATAGTCGATGAGGGTCTTCCCTGTCAGCTCGTTGCTTTCGAGCCATTCCAGGCACCCGGCCGTGGTGGGGTGAGTACCGGTACCGAAAGCCAGCCCGGGATCAAGCATGATGTTGGTGGCCTCTGGCTGGGGCGGGGTAAGCCAATGAGGGCAGATCCACAGGCGTTCACCAAATTGCATTGGATGAAAGTCATCCATCCAGGCCTTTTCCCAGTCCTGGTCTTCAACAGGATTAATTTCAAATTTTGGGTCAGGATGACCGGGGAGGTGTTTTTTAAGGAGCTCCAGCAGGGAAGCAAGATTACAGTTTGAATCAAATAGCCCCTGCATCAGTACCGCATCCCATAAAGGTGTTGTACCTGGTTCTGTTTGAAAAACGGGCTGATCTTCTGCATCTATCAGCGTAACCGATAGAGCCCCTCCTTCTATAAGAACCTGTTCCAGTGCTTCCGCATCGGCAGATGGGATCTGAAATTGCAATTGCTGCCAGGACATTAAAGAACCTCTGAAAATTTACACATCCAATCCCCGCTTCGTACTTTGCGATAGCTTGCCCCGCAATCTGTCGCAGAGTTTGGCTATAGCCACAGAAGGGATCAGAGGGTTCTTAAGATGAGAGTTTCTGTTCCAGGTAGTGAATATTGACGCCACCTTTCTGGAATTCGGCATCCCTGACCAGTTCACGGTGCAGTGGTATATTGGAACGGATTCCATCAATAAGGATCTCATCCAGTGCATTCTGCATACGAATCAGTGCGTGCTCGCGGTTATCTCCGTAACTGATTAATTTTGCGATAAGGGAGTCGTAGTAGGGAGGGATTTTGTAGCCACTATACAAATGGGAATCAACCCGTATGCCGTTGCCGCCGGGGGCATGAAACAGGCTCACCTGCCCGGGACAGGGCAGAAAGGTAACCGAATCTTCCGCATTGATACGGCATTCAAAAGCATGGCCTTTTATCTGAATATCAGATTGCTTGATAGACAAGGGTTCGCCACTTGCTATCAGTAACTGCTCCTTCACAATATCCACGCCAGTCACCATTTCGGTAACCGGGTGTTCAACCTGAACCCGAGTGTTCATTTCTATGAAATAAAATTGTTCATTTTCATAGAGAAATTCCAGGGTTCCCGCGCCCCGGTATTTCATATTAATACATGCGTTAACACAGGTTTGTGTAACTTCGTCTCTAATCTTCTGAGGTATATTGGGTGCAGGAGCCTCTTCCAGCACTTTCTGGTGCCGTCGTTGCAGTGAACAATCCCGGTCACCGAGGTGTATAGCATTGCCCTTGCCATCACCAATTACCTGGATCTCAACATGACGGGGATTTTCCAGAAATTTTCCAGGTAAACTACATCGCTACCGAAGAAGGATTTGGCTTCAGACTGGGTCACATAGATGGTTTTTAACAGGGCGGCTTCACTGTGTACCACGCGCATACCGCGTCCGCCGCCTCCCGCTGCCGCCTTGATGATCAAGGGGTAACCAATTTCCTTTGCCAGTGCCAGGGTGCGTTCATTGTTTTCATCCAGAGGTCCGTTGGAGCCGGGAACTGTTGGAACGCCTGCCGCTCGCATCACCTTGATGGCGGAAACCTTGTCACCCATCAGGCGAATGGTGTCCGCGTGGGGGCCGATAAAAATAAAACCGCTTTTTTCAACCTGCTCCGCAAAGTCCGCATTCTCCGCCAGGAAACCATAGCCAGGATGAACGGCGACAGAATCAGTTACTTCCATGGCGGCGATGATAGCCGGAATATTGAGATAGCTGTCTGTGGGGTTGGCGGGGCCAATACAAACCGATTCGTCAGCAAGACGCACATGCATCAGTTCGAGATCAGCATTGGAATGCACAGCAACGGTTTTTATACCCAGCTCCTTGCAAGCCCGGAGCACACGAAGGGCAATTTCACCACGATTGGCTATTAAAACTTTATCGAGCATTACTCAGAAACTCCCTGGCGTCTGCTAACAGCCTGCTAGACGATGGTCATCAGTGGCTGGTCGAACTCGACTGGTTCACCGTCTTCAACAAGGATAGCTTCCACTACACCGCTATAATCCGCTTCGATCTGGTTCATCATTTTCATGGCCTCAACGATGCAAATCACGTCTCCAACCTTCACGGTTTTGCCTTCTTCAATGAACGAAGGCGATGAGGGCGAAGGTGACCGGTAGAAAGTGCCCACCATGGGGGAACGGATAATATTACCGGTGGTTGTTGGTTCTGCATTGACGGCAGGCGACCCATTGCTCGTTGGTGCCTCTACAGGCGTTGGAGGTGGAGCGGCTATCGGGGCAGGCTGATAACTCACCGGGGCAGGCGCGACACTGGAAATTCGGCTGATCCGAACTCCTTCTTCTCCTTCCTTAATCTCTATTTCCGCGATGTCGGAAGATTCGATCAGTTCAATAAGTTTTTTAACTTTTCTGATATCCATAAACGGGTCTCACCAGGGTAGGGGGAATGACACTCAGGTTTTATCTGCCAATTGTTTGAATGCGGCTTGCAGCGCCAGTTCATAACCTTGCGCTCCAAGGCCAACGATCGTGCCTACGGCGGCCGACGCAAGAAAAGATTTTTGTCTGAAGTCTTCCCGCCGGTGCAGGTTGGAAAGGTGTACTTCGATAAATGGAATACCGGTTGCCAGAAAGGCATCGAGCAAAGCCACACTGGTGTGGGTGAAAGCTCCCGGGTTAATAAGAATGAAATCGGTGCCGTCGTTACGGGCCGCATGCAGACGATCTACCAATTCGTGTTCGGCATTGCTTTGCAGAGTTTGAAATTCATGGCCGTTACTGGCACACATTGCAGCGAGGCGACCATTGATGTCATCCAGGGTGTCGTGGCCGTAAATGTGCGGTTCACGTTCTCCGAGGAGATTAAGATTGGGGCCATGCAGGACCAGGATGCTTGTCATATTGATATTTTAATTCCTGACGTCAAGATTTGCCGTTCTGGGAAGAATTATCCCAAAATTGGCAGATTAGCTATTTTCGATGCATTTTCTCAGAAATTTATCGGACTTTCATCAAGATTCTTTGATAAAGAATTGTTGATAGAGATGGGATCAAGGGGCAAACGAGTATTCGACTGACTGCGCTGGATAACAAAACCCCCAATCGGCGCATCCCTGGAACCGGATCACCAGCGTAGAACCGGAAAGTTTATCGGTATCCAGCTTAAGGGTAGCTGTTACAGTTTTGTAGTAGGCCTCAATCTCACCAAAAAACTGATCCCGTTTCTTGAGACCATCAGGCAGGCTGAAGGCTAAGGTTTGTGCCTTGGAGTGAGCAGTGGATTTGAGTGCAAACTCAAACTGGTGTCGATACAGGTAATGATTTTCGGCAATTTGCCAGCTTACCGACAGGCCTTCACGGTCGTTAATACTGACAAAAAATGGAAATGCTTCGGCGATGGTCAAAGGCTGTGGACGGCCACCTCCAGTTAAACTGTTGCTGCCCCCGGGGGGGAACTGGGCGCTGGCAACCGATATTAACAGTAACCCTGCGGCCAGAATTGCCACCCAATAGTGGATTAGTTTTACCATAGTTACCCGACCGTAATGATTCAGGGATTTGTTCAGTCTTTTGAAGAATTCTGTCAGGAATCGAAGCGTTCAAAAACCAGACAGGCATTGGTACCACCGAATCCAAAACTGTTAGACATTATGCAATTCAATGTGATGTCGTCAATTCGATCCAGTGCAATGGGAATACCTTGTGCTTCTGGATCGAGGTTATCGATATTTGCCGAGGCGGCAACGAAATTATTCTCCATCATCAGTAAACTGTAGATAGCTTCATGGGCACCGGCGGCCCCCAGAGAATGGCCGCTGAGGGATTTGGTTGAGTTAATTATGGGGATATTGTCGCCAAAAAGTGTCTTGATGGATCGCAGTTCCGAGACATCACCTGCTGGGGTGCTGGTGCCGTGGGTATTGATGTATTCAACGGGCCTGTTAGCGGTGGCCATGGCTAATTGCATTGCCCGCATGCCACCTTCACCGGAGGGAGATACCATATCGTAACCATCTGAAGTGGCGCCATAACCGGTAATCTCGGCATAGATCTTCGCATCCCGCGCTTGTGCATGTTCCAGCGCCTCAATTACCAGAACGGCACCGCCGCCGGCGATGACAAATCCATCGCGATCCACATCGAAGGCCCTGGATGCTTTTTCCGGGGTTTCATTATATTTGGTGGACAAGGCGCCCATGGCATCAAACATATGGGACAGGGTCCAATGTTCAGCCTCGCCGCCACCGGCAAACACTACATCCTGCTTGCCCAGTTGAATCAGTTCCATCGCATTTCCAATGCAATGGGCGCTGGTGGCACAGGCGGAAGAAATGGAGTAATTAACGCCCTTGATCTTGAACGGAGTGGCAAGACAGGCTGACACTGTACTGCCCATTCCCCGGGTTACCCGGTAAGGACCGACCTTGCGTAAGCCTCGGCTGCGCATAATATCGGCCGATTCAACCTGGTCTTCGGTGGACGAACCGCCGGCGCCCATGATAATGCCGGAACGGAAATTGGACACTTGTTCTTCACTCAGGCCGGAGTCTTTTATGGCGTCATCCATGGCCATGTAACCATAGGCCGCCGCATCACCCATAAAGCGCAACGCCTTGCGGTTAATATGTTCAGAGAAATCAATGTCGACAGAACCGGAAACATGCGAGCGCATACCGATCTCTGCATATTCCGCATTGTGTCGAATACCACTGCGACCGTTTCTTAATGAATCGGTTACTGAAGCTTTATCTGTGCCAAGGCAGGAAACAATTCCCATGCCAGTTACTACTACACGTCGCATGTTTATCCTCTGATTCCCAGTTACTCAAAGACCTGATCGGATTTGAATAGCCCGACCTTTAATCCCTTGGCGGTGTAGATAACATTTCCGTCTACTGCCACTGTACCTTCTGCAACACCCATTACCAGTTTACGCTCAATTACCCTGCTCATGGAAATATCATAAACTACTTTTTTAGCGTCAGGCAGGATCTCGCCCATGAATTTGACTTCGCCGCACCCAAGGGCACGACCTTTGCCCAGATTACCGCGCCAACCGAGAAAGAATCCCACCAGTTGCCACATTGCATCAAGGCCTAGGCAGCCAGGCATAACCGGGTCGCCGGGGAAATGGCAATGGAAAAACCACAAATCGGGGTTAATATCCAGCTCCGCCAATATCCGGCCTTTTCCGAATTCACCACCTTCGTTATTAATTTCTATTATGCGATCAACCATCAGCATTTCATCAATAGGCAGCTTGGCATTTCCAGGCCCGAATAGCCTGCCGTAGCCACACTCGATTAACCCATTTTTTTCGTATGAGCTTTGAGGAATAAAATTCGGATTCTTTTCAGCCATGATTGTTTTCAGTCTTTGAGGTTGTTGATGACACCGAGGTCCACGCAAAGTGTGCGATATTAGCGAAATGGGGTGAAATAATCGATAGTTATTTGCCTTCAAAGGCTATTTCTGTGGCATATAGCGGCATTGAATATATCATTTTGCCAGTGACAAATTGCCCGGTTGTTTTGTTAATGCGCCGGCAAAAGGCACTTGAATGCCTTTCAGGAAGTTGACTATGAAGTCTGATAAACTTCTTCGTATTCCTGTACCAGTCGGGGATCGACGGCTTACAGAAGTCAGCGAAAGTATTCACGTATTGATAACTTAATAAATAGGCGATGTATGATAGTTCCTGTAATTCTGGCGGGTGGAGTCGGCTCGCGTCTATGGCCTCAATCCAGAGCTCTTTTGCCTAAGCAGTTCATTGACTTCCCGCAGCAGGGAGGAAGCCTTTTTCAGAATACACTGTCACGGTTGGCAGGGCTTGATGATATTGCCGGCCCGGTAGTTCTTTGTAATAACGATCACAGGTTTTTAGTGGCGCAGCAGTTGAGTGAATTGGGGCAAACCGATGCCGGCATAATGCTGGAACCGGTTGGTCGCAATACCGCACCGGCGGTTGCCGTGGCCGCATTGGAAATAGAAGCCATCAATCCTGATGCGGTTCTTCTGGTTCTGCCTGCCGATCACGTAATTCTGGATGTGCAGGCGTTACAAAGCACAATAGGCAAAGGCAAGCTGCTTGCCGAGAGTGGAAAGCTGGTCACATTTGGCATAGTGCCGAGTGTTCCTGAAACAGGATATGGTTATAAAAAAAGAGGCAAACCGATTGATAACAGTTCGGGATTCGCGGTTGAAAAATTTGTAGAGAAGCCTGATCTTGATACGGCCAGGTCATATCTTGCAAGCGGGGAATACTTGTGGAACAGCGGCATGTTTATGTTCAAAGCTTCAACTTATCTTTCTGAACTTGCAAATCATGCTCCTGCTATTGAGAAAAGTTGTCGTATGGCATTTGATGCCATAGAGCGCGATAAAGACTATGTACATATTCCGCTACAACTGTTCGAAGAATGTCCTGGCGATTCCATTGATTACGCGATTATGGAAAAAACCGATAGAGCAGCTGTAATTCCCCTTGATGCGAAATGGAACGACCTCGGTGCCTGGTCGGCGCTATGGGAAGTTATTGAAAAGGACGATCGCAATAACGTGGTAAGCGGAGATGTGTTATTGCAAGGCGTGTCCGACAGTTATGTTCAGGCTGAATCACGCCTGGTCGCTGTTGTCGGAATCAGTGATGTGGTGGTAGTGGAGACATCAGATGCAGTACTGGTTGCGGCAAAAGACAAAGTGCAGGATGTTAAAAAGATAGTTGAAAAACTCCAGTCAGAAAAGCGTCCTGAGAGCCAGCATCATGATCTGGTTTACCGCCCGTGGGGTTCTTACCAGTCTCTGGTGAATGCCAACGGCTATCAGGTCAAACATATCGTGGTTAAACCCGGCGCAGCCCTATCTCTGCAAATGCATCATAAACGGGCAGAGCATTGGACTGTGGTTCATGGCGAAGCAAAAGTCACCAGGGACGACGAAATATTGATACTCAAAACTAACGAGTCGGTTTTCCTTCCCCTTGGTTGCAAACACCGACTGGAGAATACCGGTAGCGAGGTCGTTGAAATAATCGAAGTACAGGTTGGGGATTATCTGGGAGAAGACGATATCGTGCGATTCGAAGATGTATACGGCCGGATTGATCGATAACCTTCTGATAAAGAAGTCGCATTTGCAATGCAATGATTTCGGATTGTACCCACGGTAAAGTGCAACTGTTAATCTCGGAAAGCAAGATTGAGACATACCACAAAGTTTGTGGAACAAAAAACTGCCAGAATTGGGGATAATATTGAATCAACGACACATAAAGAGAAAACCAATATGGCCCTGATTAACAAATGTTTATTTCCGGCAGCGGGTTACGGTACCCGATTCCTCCCGGTAACCAAGTGCATGCCCAAGGAAATGCTGCCGCTGGTAAACAAGCCACTGATTCAATATGGCGTGGAAGAAGCCATGGTGGCGGGAATTACCGGCATGGCAATTGTAACCGGCCGAGGCAAGCGGGCACTGGAAGACCATTTCGATATCAATTACGAACTGGAGCACCAGATCGAAGGCACGGGCAAAGAAGAATCACTGTCAGAAATTCGAAAGATAATTAAAAACTGTACATTCTCCTATACGCGTCAAATTGAAATGAAAGGATTGGGCCATGCAATTCTTACAGGTGAAACTTTGATCGGGGATCAACCCTTTGCTGTTATTCTGGCGGATGATTACTGTGTTGCCGACGGCGATAATGTGCTTACCCAGATGGTAAAACTTTATGAGAAATACCAGTGCAGCATTGTTGCCATTGAGGAGGTTCCTGCAGAAGATACTCACAAGTACGGAATTATTGATGGCGTTTTGGAGGAGGAACGTATTTACAGGGTCAGTTCCATGGTAGAGAAACCTGATCCTGCCGATGCCCCCACCAATCTCGCTATCATCGGGCGTTATATTCTGACTCCGGATATTTTCGAATTAATTCGTACTACTCCACCGGGTAAGAATGGTGAAATGCAAATTACTGACGCCATAATGGAACAGGCAAAACAGGGCCGGGTGATTGGCTACCAGTTCCAGGGCCGGCGATTTGATTGTGGCAGTGTGGACGGATTTATCGACGCCACCAATTACAATTATCAGAATATATATTCACCCGGGAATTGAGTCCGTATTAATCATGCAAAAAGAAATCACCTGTTTTAAAGCCTATGATATCCGCGGTCGAGTTCCAGATCAGCTCAACGAGGAAATCAGTTATCGCATTGGCCGCGCCTATGCGGCTTTTCTTAAACCTGCCGTGGTCGTGGTAGGTTACGACATACGCCTTACCAGTCCTGATCTTTGCGATGCCTTGACTCGGGGTTTGATCGACTCCGGTGTTGATGTGATCAACATAGGTCAATGCGGTACTGAAGAAATTTATTTTGCCACTGCCCATTTGAAAACCGATGGGGGGATCGTGGTTACTGCCAGTCACAACCCCAAAGACTACAACGGCATGAAACTGGTACGAGAACAGTCCAAGCCGATCAGTGGTGATACGGGCCTGAAAGAAATTCAGGCCATTGCCGAGTCTGGTGAGTTCAGCGACGTAGTGGAAAAGGGAACTGTGACTCAAAAGGACAACTCCAGTGCCTATATTGAGCATCTTCTCGGCTATCTGGATGCGGCTTCGATTAAACCACTAAAAATTGTCTGTAATGCTGGCAATGGTGGTGCTGGATCGGCGATTGATGCGCTGGAACAGAAACTACCGGTTCAATTTATCAAGTTGCATCATGAGCCGGACGGCCACTTTCCCAACGGCGTACCGAACCCTCTGCTGGAACAAAATCGACAGCCAACTATTGATGCAATTAAAGAGAATAAAGCCGATCTTGGTATAGCCTGGGACGGCGATTTTGATCGCTGTTTTTTCTTCGATGAGGATGGACGTTTTATTGAGGGTTATTACATTGTCGGCTTACTGGCACAAACTTTTCTGGAGCATGCCCCGGGCGCAAAAGTGATACACGATCCGCGCCTGATCTGGAACACAATAGAGATTGCAGAAAACACTGGCGGCCAGGCGATTCAGAGTAAAACCGGTCATGCGTTTATCAAGGAACGTATGCGCGCCGAAGATGCAATTTATGGCGGTGAGATGAGTGCTCACCACTATTTTCGTGATTTTTCTTATTGTGACAGTGGCATGATTCCCTGGTTGCTTGTTATTTCTCTTATGAGTAAATCCGGCAAGAAGCTTTCCGAGCTGGTTAACGAGCGCATGGCCGCGTTCCCGGCCAGTGGTGAAATAAATACCGAAATAGCTGATCCGCCAGGATTGCTGAAGCGGGTTGAGCGACATTACTCGCAGGATGCCATCGATGTAGATTTCACTGATGGGCTCAGCATGAGCTTCGATAAATGGCGCTTTAACCTGCGCATGTCCAACACCGAACCAGTGGTGCGTTTGAACGTGGAATCGAGGGCAGACCCGGCGCTTGTAACAGCTAAAACCCGGGAAATACTGGACATGATGTCCTGATAAGAACTTTTGTTTGAGGACATATGGCTCCTCATGTTTTGCAAGTAGGCCTAACAGTATCGGGCGTTTTAAATAATTGTAGAGTGCCTGGCGTTAGGCCTATAATCAGGTAGAGAGTTTTGGAAGTTATTAGATGTCTGGAGGTGGATGTTATGAAAAGAGCGCTATTTAATCGACCTGTTACCCGTAGAAAAATGCTGTCCAACGCGCTTGTGGCGGGGGTTGGGCTAAGCTTATCGGGTGTGGCCTCACTGTCTTTGGCGCAGGATGCCATGCCCATAGCAATTGACGTTTATAAGGATCCGAATTGTGGTTGTTGTGCTAATTGGATCGAACATATGGATGACAGTGGTTTTGCTTCCAAGGTTCACCATCCCAGAGACTTGAACGGCTTGAAGTTGAAGCACGGAATCAAGCCTGAGCTGCAATCGTGCCACACAGCCGTTACTAAAGAAGGCTACGCTTTTGAAGGTCACGTTCCAGCCAAATACATCAGGCGATTTCTTGCCCGTGCTCCGGCAAATGCGAAAGGCCTGGCAGTGCCTGGTATGCCCATGGAAAGTCCTGGCATGGAGATGGGAGGAAGTTTTACCCCTTACGATGTAATTCTGTTTAATACCGATGGTAGTACTTCGGTTTATGCCAGCATAAAGAGCGCCAAGCAGCAGTATTAACCTCGGCGATTTTTTTGTTTCAGCAGGCTTCTTCGGGAAGGCGTCTCTATGTCTAATTACGTTTCCCTTGAAATTCTTGATTCGGCCATGGCGGTCATACAGGGTTCCCCCGCCGCGCAAGGCACGGTGGAAATGATTGTTTGTCGCCCGGAAATTGGTGAGCGACTTGTATTGGAGGAAGCGGAACTGGATGTCGTCGAAGGTTTGCTCGGTGACAACTGGCGAAGTCGGGGAGGCCCGGCAAAGCACAACGACGAGCGACACCTTGCCATGCAAATCAATATTATGAATTCACGTGCTATTGATGCTATCGCTAGTGGAGAAAGGGATTTGTGGCCATTGGCGGGAGATCAGTTTTTTGTAGACTTTGACTTGAGCGCGGCAAACCTGCCCGCTGGAACCCGTCTGGAGATTGGAACGGCCGTCGTAGAGGTTACCGAGGAACCACACCTGGGCTGTAAGAAATTTATGCAACGCTTTGGTCGGGACGCGGTGAAATTCGTTAATTCCGATGAAGGTAAGGCGATCAAACTACGGGGGATAAATGCCCGGGTAATTTCGCCGGGGGTAGTCACTAACGGGGGCGTAATCTCCAAGCTGGCCCCTTTTTAGCATTTTTTCTTTCCTATGAACCGTGCCAGGTCTTACAGATTGTAATCAGATTGTTGGTTGAACTATCAAATTCAGTAACAAGCGCCTTCGAGGTTAATGACTCGAACAGGGGCGAACTAAGCTTTTTTCCCAACTCGACACCCCACTGGTCGAATGCATTAATATTCCAGATTACACTTTGAACATAAACAGAATGCTCATACAGCGCAATCAGGTAGCCCAGTGTGTGAGGTTCAAGTTTATGCATCAGAAGAGTGTTGCTGGGCCTGTTACCCGGTATTGCCTTGTGGGGAGCCAGTTTCGACGCATCGACTTCTGCCATTCCTTCCTGTATTAATTCCTTCAATGCCTGCTCTTCGCTTTTGCCTTCCATCAGCGCCTGGCTCTGACTAAAACAGTTCGCCAATAACTGTGCCTGCCCGGTGGTATCGCTCCCGCTGGCCCCAGCGGCTACGGCAATAAAATCTACCGGTATCATACGCGTACCCTGATGCAGTAACTGATGAAACGAGTGCTGGGCATCGGTTCCGGGAGCACCCCAGATTATGGTGCCGGTATCCACTTGTAACGCTGTGCCTTGAAGGTCGACTGATTTGCCAAGGCTCTCCATTGAAAGCTGCTGTAGGAAAGCGGGGAACAGCTCCAGGTTCTGGCTGTAGGGAGCAATAGCCTGCGCACTGGTCTTGAAAAACGCACTGTACCAGATGGTCAGCAGTGCCATGATCACGGGGATATTTTCCGAAAGAGGCTGGTTTCGAAAATGCTCGTCAGCGTGATGGGCGCCCATCAACAATTCCCGGAATCGATCCATGCCCAGG
>JAESQX010000014.1 GCA_016764875.1 Gammaproteobacteria bacterium | reverse complement strand
GAATTAGGGCGGTAGATTGCCCATTGCCAGAATATTTAAGTTTAGTTGCGGGGTGGAGCAGTCTGGCAGCTCGTCGGGCTCATAACCCGAAGGTCGTAGGTTCAAATCCTGCCCCCGCTACCAATTTAGCGCGGCTGTAGCATAGGTAAGTTTTGGCTTACCTGCTGCAACCAAGAGGAGCCCCTAAATTGGGGCTTTTTATTAGGAGTGGGCCATTGGCCCATTTTTTATTTAAACAAAGAAAAGTCGGGAACATTTGAAAAGAAGCGAAAGGCAGATTACTGAACTGCTGGAACCCACAATCAATGCGCTGGGCCTTCAGTTGTGGGGTGTTGAACACATTGGTCAGGGCAAGCACAGCATGCTTCGGGTATATATCGAAAGTGAAAACGGTATAGCCATTGAAGATTGTGAGAGAGTGAGCAGACAGGTCAGCCTGGTACTGGATGTTGAAGAGCTGATTTCAGGGGAATATACCCTGGAAGTGTCGTCACCAGGCTCTGACAGGCGCTTGTTCTCTCTGGATCAATTCAGACAATATCTGGGCAGTGAGGTTAATATTCGGTTAGGAACACTCCTGGATGGCAGGCGAAAACTTAAAGGGAAGCTGGTTGGAATTGCAGATGAAGACATCTGCATTGAGGAAGAAGGAAATGAGTACCGCTGTCCCTTTGATGCAATTGAAAAAGCAAATATTGTCTTCTGATGCATTCCTCGGATTTCGATTATGGTTGTTAGAGGAAAGCTGTAAGTAAGGTATCACGGTTATGATGAGCAAAGAGATTTTAATGGTTGTGGACGCTGTCTCTAATGAGAAGGGCGTTTCACGAGAAGTTATTTTTGAGGCGATCGAGTCAGCGCTGGCTACTGCCTCGAGGAAACTTCACGGCAGTGACGAAATAGATTGTCGCGTTTCCGTTGATAAGGAAACTGGCGATTATGATTCGTTTCGAGTCTGGACTGTGGTGGAAGATGAAGAGTACCTCGAGGAAGCGACTCAGTTGACGCTGGAGCAGGCAAAGGAAAAAGACGAATCCCTGGATATCGGAGATACCTGGGAAGAAGGAATACACAACGCGGAGTTTGGCAGAATCGCCGCGCAAACAGCCAAACAGGTAATTGTGCAAAAGGTGAGGGAAGCCGAAAGAGCCATAGTTGTTACTGAATACGAGGGTAGAATCGGCGAATTGGTGGCCGGCACCGTCAAGAAAGTAACCAGAGATAACGTAATCGTTGATCTGGGAAATAACGCCGAAGGCCTTCTGCCAAGGGATCAGATGATTCCCAGAGAAACATTCAGAATGGGCGATCGACTTCGGGCGTTACTTATGGAGGTCAGGTCAGAGCCAAGAGGTCCCCAACTGATTCTCAGCAGGACTTCACCAGATATGCTGGTTGAGCTGTTCAAGATTGAGGTGCCGGAGATTTCAGAGGAAATAATCGACATCAAGGCAGCGGCCCGAGACCCAGGTTCAAGAGCGAAGATTGTGGTTAGTACCAACGACGGCAGAATAGACCCTGTGGGGGCCTGTGTTGGCATGCGTGGCTCAAGGGTGCAGGTGGTTTCCAATGAACTGGCCAACGAACGAATTGATATTATTTTGTGGGATGATAACCCGGCGCAACTAGTCATCAACTCTATGGCGCCGGCAGAAGTAGCATCAATTGTTGTGGATGAAGACAGTCATACCATGGACGTCGCGGTAGCAGAAGAAAACCTGGCACAGGCAATCGGTCGGAGCGGACAGAATGTTCGTTTGTCCAGCGAGCTTACCGGCTGGACAATAAATGTCATGAGCGAAGAGGATGCCGCATCCAAGCAACAGCAAGAGGCAAGCAGTTATATCGAAATGTTTATGGAAAAGCTGGGAGTCGACGAGGATGTGTCCGAGGTGCTGGTACAGGAAGGGTTCACTTCGCTTGAGGAGATCGCCTACGTTCCTATTGACGAAATACTGGCTATTGAAGGGTTTGATGAAGAGATTGCCAACGAGTTAAGGAGTCGTGCCAAAGATGCATTGCTAACTCAGGCAATTGTCTCGGAAGAGAGTATTTCCAGTGCCAATATCGCGGATGACTTATTAAATCTTGAAGGGATGGACGACGTTCTTGCGCTCGCTTTGGCGAAGAAAGGCATACTCAATATGGAAGAGCTTGCCGAGCAGGCAGTAGACGAATTAATGGATATAGAGGCAATGGACGAAGAGCGAGCAGGTAAGCTCATTATGGCCGCACGGGCTCCGTGGTTCGAGTGAAATTTGGGTCACACGGGAAGCGTGATTAAGGGGTAATTCCAATGGCAGATGTAACAGTTAGCGAACTTGCCAAAGTGGTTGGTGTATCGGTGGACAGGCTTCTTTTGCAAATTAAAGAAGCAGGTCTGCCCCATGCCAGCGCTGACGAATCTATTACTAATGATGACAAGAATACCCTGTTGGTGTTTTTGAGGAGAGGTCATGGCGATAGAGAAGCAACGGGGGCCGCACCCATAAAAATCACCCTTAAGCGCAAAACAATCGCTACCCTGAAGTCTGCACCGTCCCATGGTCGCAGCAAAACTGTAAATGTTGAGGTACGCAGAAGGCGTACCTATGTAAAAAGAAGCACATTGCCAGACCAGGAAGTGGCTGAAGCCTCGGCAATTTCGGAAGAGCCGGTCAAGTCACCTGAAATTAAAGGAAGTGAAGCCGTTCCGGCAGAGGCAGTGGTGGCCGAGCCAGCGGCTAAAGAAACCACAGCAGCAGTGCCGGTTGCACCTGCGGTGGCAGAAGTTCCTGCTGTTGAGCCAGAAGCAGGTAGAGGGAAAGCAGGCGTTAAACGCCGAACCAAAGGCGATGAAGAAGAGTCGCGTACCGGTGAGAAAAAGACTCATCAGAAGCACAAGGAAAAGGCACTGCGCCGTCAAAGTAAGGGCCGGGCTCCCAGTGCTGACGATTTCGTACTTGAAGATGGCGAATATGCAGAGGTTGAAGGGCGCGTAAGGCGAAGTGGCAGGAAACAGAAGTCACGCCTGAGTAAACAACACGCTTTTGAGAAACCTACAGAATTTATTTCCAAGGAAATTACTATTGGTGAGACCACCATGGTTGGAGAGCTGGCGCAGAAAATGTCAGTAAAATCTGGCGAGATAATCAAGACACTTTTTAATATGGGTGTTATGGCGACAATAAACCAGGTTCTTGATCAGGACACGTCAACGCTTCTGATCGAAGAGCTGGGGCATAAAGTGAAATTTGTCTCGGAAGACGCTATTGAAGAGAAATTGTATGAGGATCTGGCTCTTGAGGAAGGAAAGACAGAGATAACAAGGGCGCCAGTTGTCACAGTAATGGGGCATGTTGATCATGGTAAAACTTCTCTGCTGGATTATATTCGAAAATCTTCTGTTGCTTCCCGTGAAGCAGGGGGAATTACCCAGCATATTGGTGCCTACCATGTACAGACCGAGCAGGGCACGATCAGCTTTCTGGACACACCCGGTCACGCCGCTTTCAGTGCTATGCGATCACGCGGAGCCAAAGCGACAGATGTGATAATACTGGTTGTAGCGGCGGAAGACGGTGTAAAACCACAAACACAAGAAGCAGTACAACATGCAAAGGCCGCCGGAGTTCCTCTGGTAGTGGCTATCAATAAAATCGATAAAGAAAATGCAGACCCGGAACGTGTTAAGAATGAACTTTCAGCGCTTGAAGTTATTCCCGATGCCTGGGGAGGCGACACCCAGTTTATTGAAGTATCAGCGCACACGGGTCAGGGCGTAAAAGAATTACTTGAAGCGGTATTGTTACAGGCCGAGTTATTAGAGCTCAAGGCCTATTCTGACGTACCTGCTAATGGGGTTGTGATCGAATCCCGGTTGGATAAGGGGCGTGGGCCGGTGGCATCGGTGTTAGTGCAAAACGGCACATTGCGCCCAGGTAACATTGTTCTGGTGGGCCACGAGTACGGGAAAATCAGGGCGCTTATTGATGAAGCCGGGCAGCCGGTAAAGTTGGCCGGTCCCTCGATGCCTGTGGAGATACTGGGGCTTAGCGGCGTTCCCGAAGCAGGAGATGAATTCCTTGTTGTAAGCGACGAGAAAAAGGCAAGAGAAGTTGCTGAATTCCGTCGTATTCGGCACAAAGACACACAACATGCGATACAGAAGACAGGGAAACTGGAATCCATGTTTGCCGGCATGGGCCAGGCGGACAAGAAAATTCTTAACGTTATTCTTAAAACCGATGTAAGGGGTTCTCTGGAAGCTATTAGTTCATCGTTACTTAACATAGGTAACGAGGAAGTGGCGGTTAACGTAGTATCTTCCGGCGTAGGTGGTATCTCGGAAACTGATGCACACCTGGCTACCACTTCCAATGCGATGATTATCGGTTTTAATGTCAGGGCTGACAAAGCAGCGCGGGATATAATCGAAGCGGAAGGGCTGGAGCTTCGATACTACAACGTTATTTATGATGTGCTGGACGATGCCAGGGCAATTCTTGGTGGAATGCTTTCACCGGAGGTGAGAGAAGAGATAGTCGGTGTGGCCGAAGTGCGGGATGTGTTCAATTCGCCGAAATTCGGCCAGATTGCCGGTAGCATGGTGATCGAAGGTACGATTTATCGAAGCAAGCCAATTCGTGTATTGAGAGACGACGTGGTGATTTATGAGGGCGAGCTGGAATCGCTGCGACGTTTTAAGGATGATACCAACGAAGTAAGAAATGGCATGGAGTGTGGTATCGGTGTGAAAAGTTACAATGATGTAAAAGTTGGCGACAAAATTGAAGTGTACGAAACCAAGGAAGTGGCACGTAGCTTATAGAGCTGGTTTGAATGTATGACTGATTTATCACCCAGGCTGCAGCGAGTAGCTGATCAAATTCAGCGTGAACTGGCTATGTTAATTCAATTGGAGATTGACGATCCAAGGATAGGAATGGTGTCAGTTATGGCTGTGGATATCAGTCGCGATCTGGCACATGCCAATGTCTATGTTACGGTAATGAATTCGGGCAGCGGTGAAAAGTCGGAACAACAGGAAAGTTCTGAAGCAAATGGTGAGCTGGATCGGCTGGAAATAAAAGAAAACATAAAAGCTTTGAATAAGGCAGCAGGCTACCTGCGAAGTTTGTTGGCAAAGCGATTAAGATTACGAACAACACCGAAATTGCAGTTTCACTACGACAGTAGTGTAATCAGAGGTCAACAACTGTCATCGCTGATTGATGAGGCAATAGCAGCAGACCGGGATTTACATTCCTGAGCAGGATGTCAGCGGTGAAATTGAGGCACTTGGATTGACCAGAGGACGACAAACACGGGCCAGAAACAAGGGCCGGGCCATCAACGGTATTGTGATCCTGGATAAGCCCCGGGGAGAGAGTTCGAACGCGGCTTTGCAGCAGGTAAAACGGCTGTTTAACGCCAACAAGGCAGGACATACCGGTAGTCTTGATCCATTGGCGACGGGAGTACTACCCATTTGTTTGGGTGAGGCAACCAAGATTTCCCAGTTTTTACTGAACTCGGACAAGAAATACAGGGTCAGCATCAAGCTCGGCATTCGTACAAGAACCGGCGATGCAGAGGGAGAAGTGATACAGCAAAGTGATGCTGTTGCTGTTACCACCGCCGAAGTGAAAGAGGCGCTGCAGAGGTTTACCGGCCCCATAAAACAGGTGCCCCCCATGTACTCTGCAATAAAGCAAAATGGGGTGCCGCTTTACAAGCTGGCCCGGGAAGGTATAGAGGTAGAAAGGGAAAGCCGGGATATAGTGATATACAGCATTGATGTGCTGGGGTTAGAGAACAACGAGCTGGAAATCGATGTTCATTGCAGCAAGGGGACCTATATTCGAACCCTTGCCGATGACCTTGGCGAAGTACTGGGTTGTGGCGCTCACGTATCCCAGCTTAAAAGAACGCAGGCCGGAGTTTTCACTGAGTCGGAGAGTGTAACTATTCAGCACTTGCGGGAGATCAGGGATAGTAGCGAAACAGAAGATTTCTCGGGTCTAGATGAATACCTTATAGACATGGATGCGGCAATAAGCGATTTGCCGGAAGTGATTCTGCCGGAGGTGAGTGCCGGTTGGGTCAAGCAGGGCCAGGCTGTTCTGGTGAGGCATTTGCCGGAGCAGGGGCTGGTTAGACTTTATCAGGGAGAGGTTTTTATCGGAATTGGACATATTCTGGACGATGGGCGAGTGGCCCCGCGCCGAATGATAGTGAGCCACTAAGGGTTCGTAATTTAAAAAGGAAAGGTTCAGGTAACTACTAATATGCGTGGTTACTCTGGGTTGAAAAGGACTTAGCTGCCATAGGTCACAATACAGGCCTGAAGGCGGAGAATATTAATCGCATATTACATTGGAGAAGCAACATGGCTTTATCAGTTGAACGCAAAGAAGCAATTGTTAAAGAGTACGCATTGAAAGAGGGTGATACAGGATCCCCCGAGGTCCAGGTAGCTCTTTTGACAGAGAATATTAATCAGCTACAAACTCATTTCAAGGAGCATGCGCACGATCATCATTCACGACGTGGATTGATTCGAATGGTAAACAGTCGCAGAAAATTACTTGATTACCTCAAGCGCAAGAACATTGAACGCTACGCATCTTTGATTAAACGATTAGGATTGCGTCGTTAATAACTCAATATCAAATGAAATTCCATTCGGTAAGAAAACCGATGGCAAGTCATAATTAATCAGGGAATATATATGTTTAATCCAGTAAGCAAGACGTTTCAATACGGTGATAAAACGGTCACGCTTGAAACGGGTAAAATGGCAAGACAGGCGACTGGAGCAGTTGTTGTCACCATCGGAGATACCAAGGTTCTGGCAACTGCGGTTGGTAGAAAGACAGTAAATCCCGGAGCTGGTTTTTTTCCGTTAACGGTTAACTACCAGGAAAAAACCTACGCTGTCGGCAAAATCCCGGGTGGTTTTTTCAAGCGTGAAGGTCGCCCCACTGAAAAAGAAACACTGACATCCCGTCTTATTGACCGGCCCATCAGACCGTTGTTCCCTAAAGGGTTTATGAATGAGGTTCAGGTTGTGGTGTCGGTAATCTCGGCTAATAAAGATGAAGATCCCGATATAGCCGGCTTAATCGGCGCCTCCGCCGCGCTGGCTATTTCCGGGGTGCCCTTTCTGGAACCCATTGGCGGGGCGAGGGTAGGTTATACCAATGAGAACGGTTACATCCTGAACCCAACTAAAACACAGCTGAAAGATTCTCTTCTGGACATGGTAGTGGCCGGTACCAGCTCAGCAGTATTGATGGTGGAATCTGAAGCTAAACAGTTGTCAGAAGATCAGATGCTGGGAGCCGTGTTGTATGCGCACCAGGAAATGCAGGTTGCCATCGATGCGATCAAAGAATTGAAGCAGGAAGCTGGCAAGCCGGCCTGGGACTGGCAGGCGCCTGAACCAAATCAGCAGTTGGTGGATGCGGTTAATGAGCAATTTGCTGAGGCGGTCAACCAGGCTTATCAGATATCAGAAAAAATGGAGCGCTACAATGCTATTGGCGAGTTGCAGCAACAGGCGATTGAGAAGCTGGTTGATGCGGAAGCAGGCATATCTGAAAGTGACGTGACGGGTGTTTTCAGTGCACTTGAAAAGAAAACAGTCCGACATCGTATTCTGGACGGTGAGCCCCGTATTGATGGACGTGATACCAAAACTGTGAGGGCGATCGAAGTAGAAGTTGGTGTGCTGCCGAAGGCACACGGTTCTGCGTTGTTCACCCGGGGTGAGACTCAGGCTCTGGTAGTAACTACACTGGGTGCCATTCGTGATTCCCAGATTATCGAAGGCCTTGAAGGTTCCAGGAAAGATCCCTTCATGCTGCACTACAATTTTCCACCCTATTCCGTTGGTGAGACTGGTTTTATGAGCGGACCGAAACGCCGTGAAATTGGCCATGGTCGCCTGGCCAGGCGCGGCGTCGCGGCAACCATGCCGAGCGAAGAAGATTTTCCTTATGCCATTCGCGTGGTATCGGAAATTACCGAGTCAAATGGTTCAAGTTCAATGGCTTCGGTGTGTGGCTCCAGTCTGTCCATGATGGACGCAGGCGTACCCGTTACAGCACCGGTGGCCGGAGTTGCCATGGGCTTAATCAAGGAAGGGGATAAGTTTGCAGTGCTGACAGATATTCTCGGTGACGAGGATCATCTCGGCGATATGGATTTCAAGGTAGCAGGTACAGCTGATGGTGTAACAGCCTTGCAGATGGACATTAAGATTCAGGGTATCACCGAAGAGATCATGGAAATGGCGCTGGAGCAGGCACATGACGCCCGAATACACATTCTGGGAGAAATGAATAAAGTTATCTCTTCTTCCAGGGAAACGGTTTCTGAGAATGCACCGGCAATGGCAATCCTGAAGATTGATTCTGACAAGATTCGCGACGTAATTGGTAAGGGTGGTGCGGTGATCCGTGGCATTACCGAAAATACCGGTGCATCGGTGGATATTGATGATGATGGCACCATTCGGGTGTATGGCGAAGATGCCACTTCAAGAGATGCGGCCCTTGATATGATCAACGCTATTACGGCCGAAGCGGAAGTCGGTAAGCTTTATATGGGCACGGTTGCCCGCATTGTTGATTTTGGGGCGTTTATCACTATTCTTCCGGGCAAGGATGGGCTGGTTCATATATCCCAGATCGCCAAAGACCGGGTGGAAAATGTAAACGAGTACCTGAGCGAAGGCGAAAAGGTATTGGTGAAGGTGCTGGATCTTGATGCCAGGGGTAGAATCAAGCTGAGTATCAAGGAAATCACTGACGAGGAGAAACAAGGGTTTACAGAAGAATAACGCGTGGTTTTCTGATTTGAAAAACCCGGCTCTTATCAAGAGCCGGGTTTTTTTATGATCTGAAATCAAGAAAATCACCGAACACATGATTTTTATACTAATCATTCAGTTTTTAATTATGGGTGTTAATTCATAACCGGATAATACACTGTTTTCGTTAATACAAATAAATCAAGAGCTTATGGAGAATTTGTGTTACACTCGCGCCTCGTCAGTTCAGGATTTACGTTTTATCTAACTGACGGTGCATTATTTTTGGTTACAAGGTTTAAGAGCAAGATCGTCTTTGAGTTGTCATAGTTTCACTATCACACAGCCACTTTAGATTATCAGCCTTCACCTTCCCTCTTGAGTTAGCCGCTGCCTGGCAGAGCCTTTCATCAAAAGTTACCTATTGAATGCACAGCCGTGCATTCGGAAATAAACCTCCGCAATCACATTAATTAACGTCTTGCTTATGCCTTCAGCGGAACCAGTGTTCCACTGCCGGGGCAGGTATGTCGTTTGCAGTAAATTTTTCACAACTATAAAGAGATATTGAATGACTTTTAACACCCTCGGTTTATCTGATTCCCTGTTACGCGCCGTGCGCGATTCAGGATATACAACGCCAACTGCGATTCAGCTTAAGGCAATACCCGCCGTTCTTGCAGGCAAGGATGTAATGGCTGCAGCGCAGACAGGAACCGGTAAAACTGCCGGCTTTACCTTGCCTTTGCTGCAACTATTGAGCGGTAATCCACCCCCGAAACCCCACCATCCGAGAGCGCTGGTACTAACACCCACGCGTGAACTGGCAGCTCAAGTCCAGGACAGTATAAGAACCTATGGCAAACACGGAAATCTCAGCTCTGGTGTTGTCTTTGGTGGCGTTAACATCAATCCTCAAAAGCGCCTGTTGAAGCGCGGAGTGGATGTGCTGGTTGCCACACCCGGACGGTTGCTGGACCTGTACCAACAAAAAGCAGTCAAATTTTCCGATATTGAGGTTTTGATACTTGATGAAGCCGACCGCATGCTGGACATGGGTTTCATTCATGACATCAAAAGAATTATCGCGCTGCTGCCCAAGCAACGTCAGAACCTAATGTTTTCGGCTACCTTTTCACAGGATATCAGGAAGTTGGCAAAAACCATTGTTCACAACCCTATAGAAATCGACGTGGCACCAAGGAACTCTACAGTGGATTCCATTAGCCAGAGAATTTACTATGTTGAAAAACACAATAAGGCGCAATTGTTAATCCAGCTACTGAAATCCAGTGCTGATCAAACCCTGATATTCAGCAGGACCAAGCATGGTGCCAACAACCTGGCGAAAAAGCTGAACGGAGCAAATATTTCTGCCGGGGCAATTCATGGCAACAAGACCCAGGCGCAACGTACCAAGGTGCTTGGAGATTTTAAACGCAACAAGGTACAGGTTCTTGTCGCAACCGATATCGCGGCCCGTGGTATCGATATAAATCAGTTGGCAAGAGTAATCAACTTTGACCTGCCCCATGTGCCCGAAGACTATATTCACCGTATAGGTCGAACCGGTCGCGCCGGTGCGGCAGGGCAGGCTATTTCTCTGGTAAGCACTGAAGAGAGAAAACAGTTGAAGGCAATTGAACGTTTGATCAAGCAGACTATCCAGCAATTGAGCTGTGATGAATTTGCATTGTCATCGACAGGTCCGGTAAAAACCGAAACGAAACCACTCAGCCAATCTGCTCAAGCCAGAAAAACCGATAAATCCGGGTTCTCAAGGTCACGAACTCGAAAGCCGGCTTCACGGGCAGGCAAGAAAAAGGCCAACGGCAATTCCTGGAGTTCAACAAAACCCCGATTTGCATCTTTCGGTTAATAGGGCGAACCAGGGAAACCTCCGAAACCTCAATCAGGGGTTTCCTGGCTGGTATTATCAGCGATGCAATCAGATACACGGCGCGAGCTCAGCGCACCAGAAAGGCCACCAGTAGTTTGATCTGGGCGTCATCAAGACGATCATTAAACGCTGGCATGACGCCGTTACGTCCATCCACCAGCGCCCGTTTGATGTCTTCTACGGAGCCGCCATATATCCAGCTGTCGTCATTCAGGTTCGGAGCCCCCAGCAAAGGATTGCCGGCTCCATCAGCGCCGTGGCAGGCAACACAAAACTGGTTGTACTGGGCCTTACCCGGGTGAGAATCAGCCTCTTCGGAACCGATTGTCATAACGTAGGACGCTACCTGGTCAACGCCCTCATCACCCAATGCGGCCTGCCAGGATGGCATCATGGCATTTCTTCCCAATCGGATTGACTGTTCTATCTGCTGCGCTGAAGAACCCCACTGCCAGTCTACGTCCATCAGATTAGGAAAAAGTGATGCCTGCCCTCTTCCGTCTTCTCCATGACAAGCCGCGCAATTACGCGTGAATATACGTTCGGCTGTGGTCATCAGGCCGGTATTATTTTGTAGCTTAGACAGACTACTTGCGCTGATTTCAATTCGTTTGTCTCCAAATTGGTCGTTATAGACTTCATAACTATCGTCCAGGCGGCTGTCCTGAGACCAATTCAATACCCCTTTAAATGCTCCCATTCCCGGGTACAGTATGAGATAAATGACAGAGAAAATCATCGCTGAAAAAATAAGCCAGAACCACCACAGCGGCGGTGCATTGTTACCCTCTCGAAGGTCATTATCCCAAACGGGTTCGACGCTTTCTTCAGTAGCGGTCTTGCTGTCTTTGCCTGAGAAATAAATAGAGAACACTATCCATGCCAATGCCACAAATGAGATGACAGTGATAATGGCGATCCAGGCACTCCAGAAATCATTCGGTAAATCAGCCATCGGTTTGCTCATCCTCCAGAGGAATGTGTGCCGTGTAATCAATACGCTCCTTGGATTCGAAATAAGACATCCAGATAACCACCAGGATCATGAACAGCATGACCAGCATGTCACCTATGAAAATAAATGTAGTCATGACTGAACCTCCTCCTCAGCTTCGACAAAGCTGGTACCCATCATTTGTAGATACCGGATCAGGGCATCAATTTCTTTTAATCCTTCTAAAGCAGACGGAGAGTTCTCTATATCTGCTTCTTCATAGGGATGCCCCAAAGTTTTCAGGGCGCGCATCTTCCTTTGGATGTCAGTGGTCTTAACATCCCGTTTGGCGAGCCAGGGATAACCGGGCATGATTGATGCTGGAACTACACTGCGCGGATCAATAAGGTGGATATAATGCCAATCGTCCGAGTATTTCCCACCAATACGATGCAGGTCAGGCCCGGTTCGCTTTGATCCCCACATAAAGGGTCTGTCATAGACAAATTCACCGGCTCTTGAATAAGGACCATAACGCTCAACCTCGGCGATAATTGGCCTGATTTGTTGTGAGTGACATACGGAACAACCTTCTCTGATATAAATATCACGCCCCGTGAGTTCCACCGCATCGTATGGTCGGGTGTTAACCGACGCCGTCCGCAGGGACTCCTGGTAGAGGCTGGGCAGTACCTGTACCAGGCCGCCAATCGAGGATACAAACAGAATTCCGAAGATCAGCAGTGCGCTATTTTCTTCCAGTTTTTTGTGTAATGACATGCCGTTCATGATGCGACTCCAAAAGCAGGATCTACAGCAGGTGGTTTAACCTTGACGGTTTCCCGACTCCTGGTGGTCATGTAAAAGTTGTAGGCCATCAGTAATGTGCCGGCCAAAAAGATCAAGCCGGCTATAAATCGTAAGCCGTAATAAGGCGCCATGCTGGCCATGATATCCCTGAAGCTATAGCTCAGCTCACCGGTACTATCAAGACTCAACCATAACAATCCCTGGGAAACTCCTGCCGCCCACATGGATACGATATACAACATGGTACCCGCCAGCGCTAACCAGAAATGCATGTTGGCCAGTTTGACGCTGTAGAGCTCGGTTCCTACCAGGCGCGGTACCAGAAAATAAAACGTCCCATAAGTTATCATGGCGTTCCAGCCCAGTGCCCCTGAATGTACGTGGCCTATAGTCCAGTCGGTAAAATGGCTGACAACATTGACGCTACGGATAGCCATCATCGGCCCTTCAAAGGTTGCCAGACCATAGAACGCAAGTGATAAAACAATAAATTTCAAGGCCGGATCAGTTCGCAATTTCTCCCATGCGCCACTGACGGTCATGATACCGTTCACCATGGTTGCCCAGGAAGGAGCTAACAAAACCAGGCTCATTACCATGCCCAGAGATTGTACCCATTCAGGGATCGCGTTGTAGTGTAAGTGGTGAGGGCCCGCCCAGATGTAGCTGTAAGTAAATGCCCAGAAAGCGACTACAGACAACTTGTAGCTCCAGATGGGTTTTCCGGCTTGTTTGGGA
The DNA here is from genome assembly GCA_016764875.1 of Gammaproteobacteria bacterium. Taxonomy (GTDB): domain Bacteria; phylum Pseudomonadota; class Gammaproteobacteria; order Pseudomonadales; family Pseudohongiellaceae; genus NORP240. The sequence continues at coordinate 3,506 of JAESQX010000014.1, read as the reverse complement.
AGAAAGTAGTACATCATCCCCAGGAAACCGCCGGTAAGCAGGAAACCCACAGCATTATGACCATACCACCATTGCACAATGGCATCCTGCGCGCCGGCATAGAGGGAGTAGGATTTTGAGAATGTTACCGGAATTGCCAGGTTGTTCACGATGTGAACTATGGCGACTACGATTATCAATGCACCGTAAAACCAGTTTGAAATATAAATGGGTTTGATTTTTCTGATCGCTATTGTGCCGAAAAATACGATCGCAAAGCATACCCACAACACGGTGATGGCAATGTCGAAAGGCCACTCCAGCTCAGCATATTCCTTGCTGGTATTCCAGCCAGCCAATAAGGATATACCGCCGAGAAAAACCAGTAGCTGCCAGCCATAGCATAGAAACCAGGCGAGCCTCGGGGCAAAAAGAGGCACATGACAGGTACGCTGGACGCTGTAGAAGCCGGTGGCCATCAGCGCTGAGACGCCAAATCCAAATATAATGCCGTTGGTGTGCAGGGGACGCAAGCGGCCAAAAGATAGCCAGGGTTGGCCAAAATCTATAGTGGGCCATACCAGCTCTGCCGCAAGGTAAACTCCCACGGCCATTGCTACCACTGCCCAGATAACAGAGAACTGCACCAGGCGTTTCACTACGTCGTCATAATAATATTGTTGTTCTGTTGCCATTCTTTTTCCTGATTCCTGTAACGATGCTCTATTCATCCAGCATTTAACCTACTTGCTTCGGGTGGCCTGGTTTTTTTACACGCCCAGCAACGGACCAAAACCGGTGGTCCATAATCCCACGGTTAATCCCAGCAAACTGACCACGGCAACCAGCAGCCAGCCAACCAGCGAGGACGCCATCAACATGCCTCGTTCCGGTGGAATACTCAGTACAATAGGAATACCGGTGTAAAGCAGGTACATGCTCCAAATGGTGACGGGAATCATCACTATTAAGTTAAAAAATACATCCGGGAATAAATGAGCGGCACTGGCAAGCGCTAACGGTTGCCCCACAATTGTAATCAGTGCAGCGTGAAGCCCCGGATTGGTATTGGCCCCATAGGTCACCGCCATCCATCGACTTATGATGGCAGTAGTAACAAACCCGAATAACAGTGTTAGGAAATAACCGAGGCTGATTACGGTGAGAGTAGTGGTAGTTAACTGTAGCGGTTCATCGGCACCCAGGCGCCAGCCGAAGCTGTAAGCGCCAATCCAGGAAAACAATGGTGGCAGCATCAGCAACCACATCGAGTAGCGGGTAAATATTTTCACTGGCGCTGGCTCTGAATCGGCAAGCGACTCAAAAACAGCCTTTGGCTGAATTATGGACTTAAACAGCAATGCTGGTGAGATAGTGTTGCTCATTTTCACTAATTACACTCGTATGGGTAGTTACGGCGGAAACATTCTGACGCTGCAGGTATGAAAAACCATTATATGCCCGGTCGTGGAAGTAATTCCTTGATCAGTCTCAACGATATTATTCATATCGGCTATTATGGGTTCACGGGCAGTGTTTTATTGCTCGAGATTTTTGCAGAGTAACCCTATATTCAGTCAGAGGTTCCCAGGAAGGTGGAGTGGCATTACACTCTGTATTTATCAATAACATGAAACTCAATGGCACAAGTTAAGCAGATGAAATCGTGGAAATCACTATTGATAGCTGGTTCAGGATTGCTGACTTTGCTTGCCTGCAATCCCGCAGAACAGTCACCAGATCAGAGTAATCAACAGGTCCTGTCCCAGGCAGGTTTGGACACTGCGGAGCTGGATCAGAAAGAATCCTCTGCCGAGCTAGGCGAGTGGGGTGTAGATCTCACTATCCGGGATCTTTCAATAAAGCCGGGGGATGACTTTTTCCGCTATGCCACCGGCAGCTGGCTGGAAACGTTTGAAATTCCTGCCGATAAGAGTCGCTACGGTGCGTTTGATTCGCTATGGGATAGATCCGATCAAAGAATTCGTGGAATTATTGAGGATCTGGTGGATCAGGAGCCTGCCCAGGATTCAATGGACAGGAAAATAGCCGACTATTACCTCAGCTATATGAATATCCAGGTTCTGGATGAGCAGGGTATTGATCCGCTACGCCCTGCCCTGAAAAGAATCAGCGACATCGAATCCCGCGAAGACCTTATTGTTGCGTTCGGCCGCTCACCGGTGAAGGGAACATCCTACCCCATAGGGTTCCGCGTAGGGACTGACAGGGTGAACCCTGACCGACATCAGCTGAACGTTACCGTAACCGGTACCAGCCTGCCTGATCGTGATTATTACCTGGAAAATACCGAGCGCCTGGTGGGTATAAGGAAAGACTTCGTTGAGCATGTCGCGCGTATGTTCGAGTTTGCCGGATTTGAAAATGCCAGTATGAAAGCCCATACAGTGCTGGAAATTGAAACCCAGATTGCCACTCATATGTGGCCTCGGGCGCAAAGGCGTAATCGCGATCTAACCTACAATCCGATGAGCTATGACGAGTTCAGGCAGGCTTATCCAGGCTATGACTGGGATCTGTTTTTCAGCACCGCTGGCATTGAAAATCTGGAAGATCTTAATGTTGTTTATCCGAGCGCCATGTCTCCCATTATTGAATTGATTAACAGGACGTCAATAAATAGCTGGAAAAATTATCTTGCCTATCATTTGATCAGTACTAATTCGGGAGTACTTTCCCAGGAAATCGATGATGAAAGTTTTGCTTTTTACAGCACTACCCTTCGTGGTGTTCCACAGCAAAGGGAACGCTGGGAAAGAGGGGTATCAAGGGTCGGTTCCCTTAACAGTCTTGGTGAAGCACTGGGGCAGGTATATGTGGAAAAATACTTCCCTGAATCCGCTAAACAACAAACTCGGGAACTGGTAGAAAATTTGCGGTCTGCACTGGGCCGGAGCATCGCGGAAAACGACTGGATGGATGAAGCCACCAGGGCGGAAGCCAATTTAAAGCTCAATTCATTCCGGCCGAAAATTGCTTACCCGGATGTATGGCGAGACCTGTCTGGAATCCAGATCACCCGCGGCAATCTTTTTGCCAATGCACAAAACGTCAGAGATTATTTTTATCAGGATAATATTAGCCGCCTGGGAAAAGCTACCGATCGGGAGAGATGGGGTATGACCCCGCAGACGGTTAATGCCTATTACAATTCTTCCTTTAATGAAGTTGTATTCCCGGCAGGCATTTTGCAACCACCTTTCTTTGACCCAGCTGCCGATCTGGCTGTTAACTATGGAGGAATCGGCGGAGTGATCGGGCATGAAATGGGACACGGATTTGACGACCAGGGTTCCAAGTCAGACTACCTTGGTATACAGAGAAACTGGTGGACTGACAGTGTGCGTGAAGCGTTCGACGCCAAAACCAGCGCCCTGGCTACACAGTACGACGGATATGAACCGGTCGAAGGGCAGAATATCGATGGGAATTTTACCCTGGGGGAGAATATTGGAGATGTAGGTGGTTTGTCCATGGCGTACCGGGCCTACCAGATGGCTCTTAAT